>NZ_WIVQ01000320.1:0-267 GCF_009600545.1 Pseudomonas sp. FSL R10-1339
TTCGTCAAGGTCGCTAGTGACGATGACGCGAGTGTTCGGGGCGCCGAGGTCGTCGAGCAAGTCGCGGACTTGACGAGCGACGATGGATAGGTCGCCGGAGTCGATACGGACCGCACCGAGGCGTCCCTCGGTGAGGCGGATGGCCGTGCGTACCGCATTGTCGATGTCGTAGGTGTCGACGAGCAGGGTTGTCTTTTCACCGTAGGCGGCTAGCTGGGCGCGGAAGGCCTCTTCCTCGGTGTCATGAAGGAGGGTGAAGGCGTGGGC
>NZ_WIVQ01000321.1:0-266 GCF_009600545.1 Pseudomonas sp. FSL R10-1339
GTATAGCGCAGTCCGGTAGCGCGCCTGCTTTGGGAGCAGGATGTCAGGAGTTCGAATCCCCTTACCCCGACCATTTTCTGCCCGGCAGTAATGGGTATAGAAAATAAGGCGCTGATGCCAGTTGCATCAGAGGCCATAAAAGAGCGTCCTTACGGACGCTTTTTTATTGTTGTAAAAGTTGAAATATGCAGTTCCGCGATAGCTCAGTTGGTAGAGCAAATGACTGTTAATCATTGGGTCCCTGGTTCGAGTCCAGGTCGTGGAGC
>NZ_WIVQ01000322.1:0-266 GCF_009600545.1 Pseudomonas sp. FSL R10-1339
TCGGTGCCGACTTCAGCAGAGCGCACTTTCTGTTTGCCGGTGCTGTCAGCGGTGCTTGGAGGCTTTTGCATGGGGGCGCGGGTCTCGGGATGAATGGGCGTCTTTATAGCTTGACGCTTACTACCAATCAAATTACGTTATGCGTAATTCGATTACGATAAAAATAACGCAGTGACACACGCACGGTTCCAGTGCTGAGTGAGTCCACTGTTTTCTCCACTCTGGAGGCTCCATGAACCTCGACTCGTCTTTGTCTGACCTCGCGT
>NZ_WIVQ01000323.1:0-264 GCF_009600545.1 Pseudomonas sp. FSL R10-1339
TTCATACTGCGACACAGCCGGCCACGCGTCGTAACGCGAGGCGTGTTTGTCATGTTCGCCCAGCACTTCTTGCAAAAACACCACGTCAGCGCCGGTAGCACGCACGGCTTCGCGCAGCTCCGGCAGGATGAAGCGCCGGTTTAAGGCGGTGAAGCCTTTGTGCATGTTGACCGTGAGCACTTTGACCCGGTGTACGGCCGGCGCCGTTTCGGGCGCTGGCGATTCGATGGGGTTGCCGACAATATCAAGCGTCATGGTCTCTCC
>NZ_WIVQ01000324.1:0-264 GCF_009600545.1 Pseudomonas sp. FSL R10-1339
CCTGCACACAGGGTAAAGATTCATCATCACCATTGCCCTCACAAATACATGGATCAAAGATCAGAGACCTGCAGTTCCACGATGTTTTACACTTGTTCAGAAGGCTTTTTATCAGACTAATGGCCAATGCTGTAATGTAGTACTAAGCAGTGTACCACGATCTATTGTTGCCGCTGACAAGGGATAAGTCTCAAACAAGTGACTCGAGCTAGGAGAATGGTTAGGCATTTCTGCTACTTACAGGTAGGTGCTCGACCTCAGGGC
>NZ_WIVQ01000325.1:0-264 GCF_009600545.1 Pseudomonas sp. FSL R10-1339
TGGATGTCCTGAGTTTTGTTCTGCTCACGGCGCCGCGCCGCATGTACGACATGCTGCCGATGGCAGCCTTGATCGGCTGCCTGATCGGTTTGGGTAGCCTGGCGAGCAACAGTGAATTGACCATCATGCGGGCGGCCGGGGTTTCCATCGGTCGCATCGTTTGGGCGGTCATGAAGCCGATGCTGGTGCTGATGGTGGCCGGTCTGTTGATCGGTGAGTATGTCGCACCGGCTACCGAAACCATGGCGCAGGCCAACCGCGCTC
>NZ_WIVQ01000326.1:0-262 GCF_009600545.1 Pseudomonas sp. FSL R10-1339
GTGCGGCTCGGGTGGCAATAGGTCCTGCTGATCAGGGGGAGGAAGCTCGGCCCCATCATCTACAACGGATTCTCCCGCATGCAGGACAGGGACATGACGTAATTCGATGTTGTCCCAGTCCTCGACTGGACGGCCTTGGTCGCTTTCGCTGACCACTACCTCAGCGTAGAAAGATGCATAGCGCTTGCCGCTGTGATCTCTCCAGACGACCTTTGAGTTGATCACGTAGCCATTGGCTGTCCCGATCTTCACGATCTGAAGC
>NZ_WIVQ01000033.1:0-47201 GCF_009600545.1 Pseudomonas sp. FSL R10-1339
GGTTGCATCAGCGCGACTGGCCGGCGTTTATCCGCCAGAGCGCCACCGGTTGCTGGCAACCCCTGCCCCGGCATGCCTGGCTGGCTCCGGCGCGCTATGGTCCTGAGGGGATATGGGCGGCACAACAGCTGGATATCTGGCTGGCAGAACTGCACCCGCAAGCACCGGCGCAGCTGCTGGTTCGCCTGACTGAAAACGATGAGGGCGACTGGGAAGAGGCTGAACGCCTGTTTCTGGTTTCCGATCTTTGGCCTAATGTGCCGGGAAGCCCTGAAAACTGACACATCTCAAGTGCAAGATTGCTCAAGCCACTTAGAGTAAAGGAACTCCGTCAACAAGAACGGGGGCTTTAGACCTGAACCGTGAGGAACCACCATGACCTGGAAAAGCACCGCCCATCACTACAGCCGGATGTCCATCGCCCTGCACTGGCTGATGGTGCTGCTGTTTATATTGATCTACGCCTCGATCGAGTTTCGCGGGATCTTCCCCAAGGACAGCGACGGGCGCAACCTGATGAAGGATGCGCACTTCATGCTCGGGTTGACGGTGTTTGCACTGGTCTGGCTAAGGCTGCTGGCCCGAACCCTGGGCGTTGCGCCGAAAATCACCCCGACACCACCCGCCTGGCAGACCGCTCTGGCCACTTTGATGCACTGGGCGTTGTACCTGTTCATGATCGCCATGCCGGTGCTGGGTTACCTGGTGCTGAGCTACAACGACAAGCCGGTGTACTTTTATGGTTTCGATATCCTGCCCCTGACCGCCAAGGACCCGGACTTCGCCAAGCAGATCAAGAGCTGGCATGAACTGGGCGGTACCATCGGTTACTGGCTGATCGGCCTGCATGCCGTGGCCGGTCTGGGGCATCACTACTTGATCAAGGACAACACTTTGCTGCGCATGTTGCCCGGGCGTTCTTAAAGCCCCAGGTCAAACCCCCGGCGGCCTTGCAGGCCGCCGGTGTGAACAAACACCACACGCATTCCCCGTGTAATGACCCCCTTTTCAACCGCCTGGGCCAGTGCCATCAAAGCCTTGGCCGTGTAAAGCGGCTCCAGTGGCATGCCACTGGCCACTTCATTGGCTCGCATAAACGCCAGCAAGGCGTCGTCCACCTTGGCAAAACCGCCACGACTGGCATCGACCAGCTCAAAATTTCGCTCCTGCAACCCGCCAGCCTGCAAAATGGCCTCAACCTGCGGGGCCACGCCGTGGTCCTCGGGAACCGCCAGCGCGCCATATACCCGACGCCTACCCTCCTCGCCCAGCACCAGCCCGGCCAGGGTGGTGCCGGTCCCCGCGGCCAGCCACCAAGCGTCGTAATCTTGCCAACCTATAGTCGCCAATTGCTCGCGCACCCTGCTTACCAACGGCATGCAACCCAGGGCACCCGCCAGCCCGCCGCCCCCCTCGGGCACCTGATGCAGGTTCGGGTACAGGGCCTGCCACGGTTGCCAAAAGTCCGGCTCATGCCGCGCCCGATACCCGGCAAATCCCAGCCAGTGCAGCTGCATGCCAAAGCGCTCAAGGTCGAGCGTGGTGGGGGTTTGTTGAGGGTGACCGCGCAACAGCCCCACGGTGGCAAAGCCAAAACGCTTGCCGGCAGCTGCCAGGGCATGCAAATGATTGGAATGGGCACCGCCCAGGCTGATCAGCCCGTCAGCCCCTGCTGCCCGTGCCCTGCGTAAATGGTCAGTGAGCTTGAACCACTTGTTGCCGCTGATCAGCGGGTCGATAAGGTCCAGCCGCAATACGGCTGCTTCGATCCCGGCCTGTTGCAGCCACTCTACGTTTAAAGGCTGCAAAGGTGCATGAGGGTACCAGTCGATCAGAGACAGCATTAAGGGTCGATTTCCTCTAAAAACAGGGATTTTACTTCATAGCCCCGTATTCAACATGCTTTTTGATACAGGCCGCTTACATATCAAGCCTGGCTAACTTTACCTACAACTTACGACTACAACATTAAAATGCCTACTAAATCACAAGAAAAAAACTCTATTTCCCAAGACCAAGCTCATGCAATCTGAGGGAGCTGGCAGACTACGCCGGTATCTTTCCCTACAAACAACTATGAAAAGACCGAAAGATATGAACATCAACTGTATTAGCGCAATGTTACTTGGCAGCCTATGTTCCTTGAGTGCATTCACCCCTGCTCTAGCGCAGGAGCAAACACTGTGGTGGAGAAGTCACGAGTCAAAGCCCGGATTCGTCGAAGCCCTGGCAGAATTCAACCTTTCTCCACAATTATTGAACAGCGATCCCGACAAGGCCCTCACAGACAGCAATGATCCTCTGACACCCCTCTACTGGATCCGCAAAACACTAGAGCAATATACTGGCGACACCTCAGGAAATTACAAAGTACCTGTAACCGAAGGTCATACTAATGGACGAAACAGGACAAGCATGCATGGCAGGCATGGTTTTTTTACTACCCCAGTATTTTTGAGCACCTCACAGTCTGTAGAAATCACAAGAACCCCATCCGACAGCAATATAACTTGCAGTGCCTGGACCATCCCAGACTTCAATGTGCCTTCAAGTTTACATGATGAGCTCAGGCTCCCTGCTGCCCCGACCGAGTACACGGTCACTTACACAGCCTCCAGAAATGGGACTCTGCTGCTTTCGTGCCAAGACCCGACACGCGACATGCAGAACGCCGGAAAAATGATTCCCCTACACGTCAACAAGGGCAATGCACAACATGTACCGATGTTTATTTTTGGCATAACAACAAAAGAAGAATGGAAAACAACCCTCAGCCAACAGCCCAATCCATCAGGAGAGGTGCTGTTATTCGACGGGCGGACCCGCTTCTACATGCCAGCTAAAGTCGCTAACCGCAACAAGAACATTGACATTATGCGGTTAATGCGCGAGCACCTGCTCATGACACTGGTAAACGACCGGCTCAATGGATTTGACAGTCAGTCGATAGCGGCCCCGCTCGACTTGCCCACGCCAGGCTTGATCAATGCTTCTTATGCTGCATGTTGCAGTGCATCAGGTGGCCAGGGACTCATCAAGATCAACTTTGGCGGAGCTGCCGTTCCCACCTCATGGGGTTACTGGCATGAATACGGCCACATGAATCAGGTCGGATGGACGTGGGGGGGGCTCTCGGAAGTCACGGTCAACCTTTACTCAGTCGCCGCTTGCCGTCGCCTTCAAGGGTCGTATGAATTGAAGGACTGTCATCCGGGCGCTGCCTACTCGGACAAAACCTGGGATCGGGAATCCGTGGGCAACTATTTAAAATCAGGCAAGGCTTATAACTTTGACGGCGCAATTGAAGGAGGAGACTTTAATCGCTCGGTCATGTTCAACCAATTGGCGGCCTCCTATGAGAACCTTTACCCCCAACTTGGAAAAGCTTTTCGTAAAGAGTTCAACTATGCAGACAACGCGACTGCTTTCAATACCAACGCCAAGAAAAAAGATTGGTTCGTTGTCAATGCCAGTCGTTTTTCCGGCCGTGACTTAAGAAGCTTTTTCGATAAATGGGGGGTGGCTTACTCAGCCGAAGCCAGCAAGACCATCGCAAACATGGAACTGGCACAACCTTTACAACCTGTAGGAGCTGACACCCGCAATAACTGGGCTATCGCGGCAAACAGTGCAAGTTCAACACATGGTCAGATGCAGGATGGTAGTGCAAAAAATATTGCATACGTCGCATACAACATCAATGAAGGCCCTGTGGACTTGACATGGGCAGACTCCAACTACACGAAACTGATCGTGCCTGCCTGGGATCAATCAAATAAAATCAGTTACCTCACCTTCCGGGGCACACGAAGCAACGGGGGCTGTGCAAAACGCTCTTTAAACTCCGCGACTGGCTGTGCTCAACCGGGTTACAGCTATTGGAACATCGAATACCACCCTCAAGACAATCCTGGGCTTAAAGGCAACCTAAGAGGCCGTATTCAACTCGCTGCAAGGGATTGGAAGTTACCTGCCTGGGGCGCCCAACTGGATATCCCGTTTACAGTGGCTGATACATTTCAATAAATGCATTAACAGTCTACGGGCACGTGTATCCCTGCCAGCTTAAGCGTGGCTTGGCTGTAGTCCTTTTCGCTCGAAGGGAGGAGAGGACTACACGCTTTCTTGGTCGGAGTCCAAAGCCACTCAGCAGGCCCACTGCCCGTCGGCTTTCATCCACATTTCGGCCAATAAACTGACTCAAGCACAGGCTTCTTGGTAAGGTGTGCGCCGAATTTCGTAGCCAGCTAACGACCTGCTGGCTGCTGCTATCTGTTTTCTGACGCGAGACACCCCGGATATGCCTGAGCCGATCCCTCTTAAAGATCACGATTCCGAAAAACGGCTGGTCAATAAAAGACTGATCGCCTGTGCGGCGCTGGTGCTGGCTATCAGCTGCGCCCTGATCGGTCGCATGTATTTTCTGCAAGTCACCGAGTTCGACTACAACTCCACGGTCTCCGAGAACAACCGGGTGCACGTGTTGCCCATCCCCCCGGAGCGCGGTTTTATCTATGACCGCAACGGCGTGCTGCTGGCCGATAACCAGCCCAGCTTCAATATGACCATCACCCGCGAGCGGGCTGGCGATACCGCCAAGGTGCTGGATTCGGTGATCAGCATCCTGCACTTGCCCGAAGAAGATCGCGCCGTATTTGCCAAGGCGATGAAACAGGCGCGCCATCCGTTTGACCCTTCAACCCTGCTGTACGAGCTGACGGAAGATCAGATCGCCCTGCTGGCCGTCAACCAGTTCCGCCTGCCGGGTATCGATGTCGAGGCGCAATTTGTACGCCACTATCCGCAGGGCGATCACTTTGCCCACTCAGTCGGTTATGTCGGGCGCATCAACGAGAAAGAAGCCAAGCAGCTGAATGCCACTCAATACCGTGGCACCCAATCGATCGGCAAAACCGGCATCGAACGCTTCTATGAGAACGAACTGCACGGTCAGGTCGGTTTTGAAGAAGTCGAAACCAATGCACAGGGCCGGGTCATGCGCGTGCTGCGCCACACCGATGCGGTGGCGGGCAAGAACATCGTGCTGAGCCTGGATATCAAATTGCAGGAAGCCGCCGAGGATGCCCTGGGCGACCGCCGTGGCTCGATCATTGCCCTGGACCCGAAAACCGGCGAGGTGCTGGCGATGGTCAGCAAACCGAGTTTCGACCCCAACCTGTTCGTGACCGGTATCAGCTCCAGGGACTACTCGGGCTTGCGCGATTCCATCGACAAACCGCTGTTCAACCGGGCCCTGCGCGGGCTGTATGCACCGGGATCGACCATCAAGCCCGAAGTGGCGATTGCAGGGCTGGACAGCGGCGTAATTTCCGCCTCGACCCGGGTGTTTGACCCCGGCTATTTCCAGTTGCCCAATGTCGACCACAAATACCGCAACTGGAACCACAGTGGTGACGGCTGGGTGGATTTGAACGCGGCGATCATGCGCTCCAACGACACCTACTTTTACGACCTGGCATCCAAGCTGGGCATTGACCGCATGCACGATTACATGGCCGAATTCGGGCTGGGGCAAAAAGTCTCGCTGGACATGTTTGAAGAGTCATCTGGCCTGATGCCGTCCCGCGAGTGGAAGCGCAGCACCCGCCGTCAAGCATGGTTCCCTGGCGAAACAGTGATCCTGGGCATCGGCCAGGGTTATATGCAGGTTACCCCGCTGCAACTGGCCCAGGCCACCGCGCTGATTGCCAACAAGGGCGTATGGAACCGTCCGCACCTGGCCAGGACCGTGGACGGTACGCCGCCGGTGGATGAACACCCGATCCCCAATCTGGTGCTGCGTGATCCGCGGGACTGGGATCAGGTCAATCACGCCATGCAGTTGGTGATGCACGACCCGCGCGGTATTGCCCGGGCAGCAGCCCAGGGCGTGCAATACCGGATTGCCGGCAAAAGCGGTACGGCGCAGGTGGTGGCAATCAAGCAGGGCGAGCGTTACAACCGCCTCAAGACCGCCGAGCGCAATCGGGACAACGCCCTGTTTGTTGGCTTTGCCCCGGCGGAAGATCCGCAGATCGTGATTTCGGTGATGATCGAGAACGGAGAAGCCGGTGGCCGGGTGGCCGGCCCGGTGGTGCGCAAGGTGATGGATGCCTGGTTGCTGGACAACCAGGGCCTGCTCAAGCCGCAGTACGCCAGCCCGCAGGTCAAGGGCCATGCCACGCCGCATGTTTGAAAGCCGCACCCTCGCCCTCAGGGTGAGGGTGGCCATGGCGATTTGACTCAAGCTCGCGAGTCACCCACTCTTGCACCCCATATGCATGCCTGTTTCTGGATATTGGATGACCCAGCCCCGCCGTTACCTCGTAATCAGCCTTGTGTCAGCACTTGTTGCCGGCGGCCTCTGGTATTCGATGCGCCCTGATCCTGCCGCCCCTACTCCTTCGGTAAACCAGCGCTACTCCATCGCACTGGATATGGCCCATAACGGCAAACCCGGTGCCGCCCGCGTGCTTTACCAGCAACTGGCTCGCACCGACTTGACCGATACCCGCCGCGCGGGCCTGCATGCCGAACTGCCCAACTACCCGAGCCCGCAAGCGCTCAAGCTGGCCGACGCCGATTTGCATAATCCTTCACCCCTGGTACGCAAAGCCGCGATCCAGAGCATAGTCGGGCTGGTGCCCAACGCCCAGCGCACGCTATTGCTGGGACCATTGCTCGATGACAGTGAACAGAGTGTGCGTTTTGCGGCTGCCAATGCCCTGCTTGGTCTGTCGCCAGATGAACAGGGGCTGTACTTCGGCCCCTTGCAGCAAGTGGTCGACGAATTCGAACGCGACCTCAAGACCCGCCCCGATGATCCGCAGGCTCAAGGCCAACTTGCCCGGCTGTACCTGCATGAAGGCCAGCTGGACGACGCCCAGGCTGCACTGGAACAAGTCACCCGCCTGGACCCCGACAACCTCAAGGCCGTCGTCGCGCAAATCGAACTGCTGGACAAGCGCGGTAAAGCCGACCAGGCCCGGCAATTGCTGGCCAGACAACTTCAAGCCCATCCTGACTCAGCCTATCTGCAGCATGCCCTGGGCATCTGGCTGCTCAATCACGGCCAGACCGAGTACGCCCTGCTTGGCCTTGCCAGGGCCGTTGAGCTGGAGCCCGACAACAGTGATTACCGTTACAAACTGGCCACAGCCCTGCACGACCTCGACCAACTGGAAGCCGCGCAACGTCAGCTCGAAGAGCTGCTGCAACGCCAGCCTGCCAATCGCAAGGCACGCGTGTTGTTGATTCGCTATTGGAAGGAGGCCGGGCAATTGCAGAATGTGCAGGTGCTGCTCGCGCAACTGGAGCAGCAAAACCCGGATGACCCGGCGTTGCAGCAGGGCTTGTGAAGCACTGAACCTGCAGTGGCGGGCTTGCTCGCAATGCAGGCAAGCCGGCCTGTCTGAGGGGCGCGGGTGATGCCATCGCGAGCAAGCCCGCTCCCACAGGTTTCGGCATGAATCAGATGCTCAGGCCAGCAGCTTCTGGATCTGCGCCTGCAAGGTATCGAGGTCGAACGGCTTGGCCAGGATCGGCGCCGTCAGGGTAATGGGGCTGCCCGTGTCGCGGATCTCGGCCGGGTAACCGCTGATAAAAATGACTTTCAGGTCCGGGCGCAGCTTGAGCGCAGGCTCGGCGATCTGTACCCCGGAAATCCCCCCCGGCAAACGGAAGTCGGTAACCATAAGGTCCAGATGCGGCTTGCTCGCCAGGATCTCGAACGCCTGTTCGCCGTTTTCGGCCTGCAAGACCCTGTAGCCCTCGCCCGACAGATAGGCGCTCAGGACCATCAGGATTGAAGGATCGTCTTCGACAATCAAAACAACATCTTGCGCATCTTCACTCATAGGAAACCTTAATTCATGCCATCGCTGCCAGTATGACCCCAGGCGCGGTCATAGGTTGCGCCCAATTTATGTCTTTTGTACCAACGGCAAGCAAACCCTGAATAATGCCCCCTCACCCAATGTACTCTGCACGCTGATGGTGCCGCTGTGCGCAGCCACAATCTGCTCCGAGATAAACAGCCCCAGGCCTAGACCTGCAGTGACATGGCTGGCTGAAACCCGTTCGAATTGCTGAAAAACCCGCTGCTGGTTTGCTTCGCTGATACCGATGCCCTGATCGCGCACATCGACCACGGCTTGATCGTCGTCAATGTAAACAGATACCTCAATGGGCTTTTTCGCACCATAACGTAGGGCATTAGTTAGCAGGTTGCTGATTACCTGCTCGATCCGGAACTCATCCCACTGCCCCACCACCGGCTGCACCGCCGTGAAGTTGACGCTTGATTGCGCTGCGCTGATCTGTGCGGAGAAGCTCTCCAGCAACTGTGCAACGACCTGGGCCAAATCAACCGGCGCAGGGCGGATAGACAGCTTGCCGGTGCGAATACGCGACACATCGAGCATGTCTTCAATCAAGCGAATCAGGCTCTGGATCTGGCGTTCGTCACGCTCGACCATGGCCTGCATTTTGTCCAGGGTAAATGCCGCGGCGTTGTCGCGGGCCAGGTGCATCTTGCGCAGCTGGGTCTCGAGAATCAGCCCGTTGAGCGGCGTTCGCACCTCATGGGAGACGATCGACATAAAGTCATCACGCATTCGCACAGCATGCTCCAGCTCCACCTGGGTCAACTGGAGCTGCGCCAGCAGGGTCTCCTGCTCGCGGCGGCTCTGCTCCAGCGCTTCGACCTGCTGCTTCATGGCCTTGCTCTGACGATACAGCTCAACGAACACGCTGACCTTGCTTTTGACCGCATGGATATCCAGCGGCTTGTGCAGAAAGTCTACCGCACCGCTTTCGTAGCCCTTGAAGGCATAGTTCATCTCACGGCCGGCGGCACTGACAAACACGATGGGGATGTTTTTGGTCTTGGCCGTACCACGCATCATCTCGGCCAGTTCAAAACCGTTCATCCCGGGCATCTGCACATCCAGAATGGCCATTGCGAACTCGTGCTGCAACAGCAGCGACAACGCCTCGTCGGCAGACAGGGCCTTGTAGACGAGGCGATCCTCACGCTTGATCAGCGCTTCAAGGGCCAGCAGGTTTTCCGGCAGATCATCGACGATCAGCAGTTTGGCTTGAATATCATTTAGCAGCATTGGATATGTTCCAGCTCGACAAGCAGACGGCCAATGCCGCGCAAGGGAAGGATGCAGTCCGGTTGAAAAAGCTCCAGGGCTGCGCGGGGCATGGTCGATACATGGGCTTCGTCCGGGTCCTGGATAATGGTCAGGCCGCCCGCCTGCTTGACCTGGCTCAGCCCCAGCGCACCATCGCGATTGGCACCTGTGAGCAATATCGCGGCCAGGCGTTGTTGATACACGTCGGCCGCAGACTCAAAAAGGTAATCAATCGCAGGTCGCGAAAAATGCACCCTCTCCTCCTGGCTCAGGGAAAAACTCTGATCCTGCTCCACCGAGACATGGTAGCCGGGCGCGGCAAAATACAAGGTACCCGGCTCGATCGGCTGCTTGTCCTGAACCTCCCGCACCGGCAGGGCCACGCGCTTGGCAAACACTTCTGCCAGCTGGCTGCGGCGCTCGTCAGGCAAGTGCAACACCACGATGATCGGCAGACAATAGCCAGGTCGCAAATCGCCCAGCAGGGCCAGCAAGGCTTCGACCCCGCCCGCCGAGGCACCGATCACCACGGCTTCTACTGGTCTGTGTGCAGCCATCAGGCTGTACCGGGCTGTCATAGCTTGCGGTAGATCCGTTCTTGCTTGAGCACCGGGGTGAACTGTTTGCTGTAGTTCGAAAAATCCAGGGTTTCCTTGCTGCCCAGCATCAGAAAGCCACGGTGGCAGAGCGATTCATGAAACAGGCCAAAGGCTCTGTTTTGTAAATCTTTATTGAAGTAAATCAATACATTACGGCATGAAATTAAATTGGTTTCTGAAAACACGCTGTCCGTTGCCAGACTGTGGTCGGCAAAGGTCACGTTCTCACGCAGCGTCTTGTCAAAAATCGCGTAGTCGTAGGCGGCGGTGTAGTAATCGGCAAACGAACGCTGACCACCGGCCTTCTGGTAGTTGTGGGTATAGGCGCGAATGTTCTCCAGGGAAAAAATCCCCTGCTTGGCTTTTTCCAGAGACCGCGGGTTGATATCAGTGGCGTAAATGATAGTGCGATCCAGCAAGCCTTCTTCGCGCAACAGGATGGCCATGGAGTAAACCTCCTCACCGGTGCTGCACCCCGCAATCCAGATTTTCAGCGACGGGTAGGTCTTGAGGATGGGCACCACCTCCTGGCGAATGGCCAGGAAGTGTTCCGGATCGCGAAACATCTCGCTCACTGGAATGGTCAGGAACTGCAATAACTGCATAAAGGCCGTAGGGTCATGCAGGATGCGCTCCTGCAAGGCCGAAATGGTCTGGCAATCGAACTGACGCAATGCATGATTGACCCGGCGCTTGATCGAAGCGCCGGAGTAATCGCGAAAGTCGTAACTGTATTTGAGATAGATCGCTTCAATCAGCAACCGTAACTCGATATCGGTGTTTCGTTGCACTTAGAGTCGTTCCATTTTCGGTAGCCAGACCCGGATCAACGAAAACAGTCGATCCAGATCGATAGGTTTGGCCAGGTAATCATTGGCGCCTGCCTGCAGGCAACGCTCCTGATCGTCCTTCATCGCCTTGGCCGTCACCGCAATGATTGGCAGCTTGCGCCAGCGCGGGTTCTTGCGAATTTCGACGGTGGCCTCGTAGCCATCCATTTCCGGCATCATCACGTCCATCAACACCAGGTCGATGTCTTCAACTTCATCCAGGCGTTCGATGGCTTCGCGGCCATTACGGCCGATCACCACAATGGCGCCTTTTTGTTCCAGTGCGCTGGTCAGGGCAAAGATATTGCGGACATCGTCATCCACCAACAGAATCTTGCGCCCTTCGAACACCTTGTCGCGACTGCGGGCGGTCTTGAGCATTGTTTGCCGCTCATGGGACAACTGAGATTCAACTTTGTGCAGAAATAATGTCACTTCATCGAGCAAGCGCTCCGGTGAGCGGGCGCCCTTGATGATGATCGAGCGCGAATACTTGCGCAGTTCAGCCTCTTCATCGCGGGTCAGGTTACGCCCCGTATAAACAATAACCGGCGGGAACGAGCAGATTTCCTCGGTGGACATGCGCTTGAGCAAGTCGTTGCCGAGCATGTCCGGCAGTTTGAGGTCGATGATCATGCAGTCGTAGATCGTGTCGCGCAGCAGGTCCAGTGCCTCCTGGGCAAAACCTACGGCGGTGATTTCAATGTCATCGTCGCCGATCAGGCGGGCAATGCTGTCACGCTGCAGGTCGTCGTCTTCTACCAGCAGCACGCGCTTGACCTTCTGGGTCAGCTTGGCTTCCAGGCGGGCGAAGACGTTTTTCAGCTCTTCACGGGTGGTCGGCTTGACCGCGTAGCCCACCGCGCCCATATGCATCGCGGCCTCGACCCGATCCTCGACGGAAATCACATGCACCGGTATATGCCGGGTCGGCGCAAGGGCCTTGAGGCGCTGCAACACGGTGAGCCCCGAGTGGTCCGGCAGGCGCATGTCCAGCAGGATGGCATCGGGAATAAACTGTGCGGCCAGGCTGAAACCTTCGTCGGCACCGTGGGCGACCAGGCAACGATAGCCAAGTTCATGTGCAAGATCGAAGAGGATATGCGCAAAGTTGGGCTCATCTTCAATCACCAGGATGCAACGCGTGGCAAACGGCGCCTGCTCGCGATCATCCATAAAGCGCGCAATCTCTACCGGTGGCACAACGACGGGTAACGGCTGAGACCTGAGGGCCGCGGGTGCTGGCCGTGGCGCGGCAGTGGCGGACAGTTGCGCCAACTCCTCGGCCGACTCCACATATTGCTCCGGCAGCACCAGGGTAAAAGTGCTGCCCTGCCCCGGCTCGCTGCTGACCGTGATCGAACCACCGAGCAAGGTCGCCAGGTCGCGGGAAATCGACAGGCCCAGGCCAGTTCCGCCGTAGCGGCGGTTGCTGGTGCCATCAGCCTGGCGGAAGGCTTCGAAAATGCTTTCCTGCTGATCCGCGGCGATGCCTATGCCCGAATCGGTCACAGCAAAGGCCACTCCTTCTCCCGGCTCACGGGACACGACCAGGCTGACCTGGCCTTTCTCGGTGAATTTGACCGCATTGGACAGCAGGTTTTTCAGGATTTGCTCCAGACGCTGACTGTCGGTGTAGATCATCGGCGGCGTGCCGGGTTGAACTTGCACGTCAAAGCCCAGGGACTTTTCACCTGCCAGTGGCTGAAACATCCCGCGCAAGCCTTCAACCACACGCCCGACGCTGGTGTTCTCGGGGCGCACTTCAAGCTTGCCGGCTTCGACCTTGGAAATATCCAGAATGTCGTTGATCAGGTTGAGCAGGTCATTGCCCGCCGAGTAAATCGACTCGGCAAACTTCACCTGCTCTGCGCTAAGGTTTTGCTGCGGGTTCTCGGACAGCAGCTTGGCCAGAATCAGCGAGCTGTTCAACGGCGTGCGCAGCTCGTGGGACATGTTGGCGAGGAACTCCGACTTGTACTTGCTGGAGCGCTGCAACTCATCCGCGCGGTCTTCAAGCTGGATCTGGACCCGATTCAGCTCGGTGTTCTTGCGATCCATCGCGTCACGCTGGCCAGCCAGCTCTTCGTTGGTCTGCTCAAGTTCGGCCTGCTGGGTTTCGAGGCTGGTTTGCGACTCTTTGAGGATGCGCGACTGCTCTTCGAGTTCTTCGTTGGCGGTTTTCAATTCTTCCTGCTGGACTTGCAGCTCCTCGTTGAGCTGCTGGGTTTCGGCCAGCACTTCCTGCAGGCGCTGACGATAGCGGGCAGCTTCGATCGAGGTGCCGATATTGTCGGCAATCAGTTCGAACAGCTCGATATCGCGCGCGCTCAGCGGGCGCAGAAACCCCAGCTCAATCACCCCGTTGACCCGGTCATCATCACTGGTCGGTATCACCAGCACACTGTGCGGGCTGCCCTGGCCCAGCCCGGAGGTTACTTTGAGGCTGTAGTCGGCAGGCACATTGTCCAGACGAATCAGCTTGTCCTGCTGCGCGGCCTGCCCGACGATGCCTTCGTCGTTGTGAATCAGCTGGTCCTGTACCTCTTGCTCACGGGAAAAACCGTAGCTGGCCACACGTTTCAGGCCGCCATGATCTTCACGCACGTAAACCGCCGCCACCACCGACCCCAGATACTGGGCGCAGAATTGCAGGATATTGCGCCCCAGCATATTCAGGGTCAGACGCCCCAGCACCTGTTCGGCCAGTTCAGTCTGACCGTTGCGTAACCACGCCTGCTGCTCCAGGCGCTGCGCAGTCTTGATCTGCGACTCGAAGACATTGTTGTAACTATTTGAAAGCTCTATTAAATCTCGACGCCCTACATAGGCCAGAAAGCCGCTCAAGCCCAGTACAAAACACAGGTACAGGGCGATACAGATAATCGTGGTACGGCTGACGTCTTCACTGCGCGCCATGCGCAGCTGCTGCTCCATTTGAATAAAATCGTCATATTCCTTACGGATTTCATCACTCAGGCGCTTGCCGCGTCCGGCCTGCACTGCCGAACGGTAGTCACCGTCCTGGCGGCGCAGGTCGACCATCGACTGTGCGTAGACATTCCACTCATCCTGCAACGCTTCAAGACGCTTGAGGCGGTCAATCTGCTGGGGGTTATCGCTGACCAGCTCCTGCAAACCTTTTAATTGCACATTGATTTGCGGCTTGGCGACGGCATAGGGGTCGAGGAAATGCTCATCACCGGTGATGAGAAAACCGCGCATGCCGGTTTCGAGGTCGACCGTCAGGCGCACCGCGTCATTGGCATTGCTGATGACCCGATCACTGTGCTCGACCCACCTGATCACCGACAGCAAATAGCTGACCATAACCACAAACAATGCAGCACTGAGCACACCGACGGCCAAAGGCAAACCGACGTTGCGACTCAGGAGCTTGCGAAAGCTTCGCTCGTCGATTGATGCAGGTGCGTTCATTTTCAGGCCCGTGACAGTCATAAAAAACTGGAGTTTGCCGGATTATCGAGCAATAGTTCTAATTTCTTACCTTTAAATACGTTTTTACACACATAGGGAGGCAGGTGAAGGCTATGCTTACTCGCTGTGGCAACTGCGCTTAAATTTTTATCGAGATCATGATTATGTCCGCAACACCCTCCACCATCCTTGTGGTCGAAGACGACGCCATTGTTCGCATGCTGATCGTTGATGTACTGCAAGAACTGGAGTTCAGCGTGCTTGAAGCCGATGGCAGCGAGCGCGCTCTGGAACTGCTTGAGGACACAGCCCGTAACATTGACCTGCTGATGACCGACGTTGGCCTGCCGGGAATGGACGGCCGCACATTGGCTGCCAAGGCCCGCGAACTGCGCCAGACATTGCCAGTGCTGTTTGCCAGCGGCTACGCCGAGACCCTGGAGATTGCAGAAGGCATGGCGGTGATCGGCAAGCCTTTCTCCATTGACCAACTGCGCGCAAAAGTCAAAAGCATGCTGATCAATGCATGAGAAGTCTGTGGGAGCGGGCTTGCTCGCGATCGCGTCACTGCGGTGCCCCTGAAAGACCGCGTTACCCGCATCGCAGGCAAGCCACACACATGAAAATCAAAAGCCAGGCATACCTCTGCAATTGACGGCCCCACAGGGCTGTGGTTTCCTACACATCTTGTATCAGGTGCCCTTCACAGGGTGAAACGGGAAACCGGTGCGTCAGGCTTTTGCCCTGACAAGTCCGGCGCTGCCCCCGCAACGGTAAGCGAGAGAAACATCACGTCCACTGTGCCACTGGCATGGGAAGGAGATGTTTGCAGGTTCAGCCCATGAGCCCCTCGCAAGCCCGGAGACCGGCCTGATTATTTCGAATAACAAACCCGCGGTGGGCGGGCGCTGTTAAACCCTGCGAGCTTCGTTCGCGGGGTTTTCTTGCGCTTTGCTGCCCGTCGTCCGACCCGAGGCAAGCGCCATGTCCATCAGCACCAGCCGTACCCACTCCGCTGCAAGTAGCACCACCCAAAGCCAACGTATCGTGGCCGCTGTCGGCGCTGCCGTACTGGGCGCTTTCCTCGTTTACTTCGCCGGTTTTTCGCATATCGATGCCGTGCACAACGCAGCTCATGACACCCGTCACAGCTCCGCCTTTCCGTGCCATTGAGACTGCCTGCCATGATCACGCGTATCGCTCGAACGGCAGGCTTTACCGGCCTGCTGGCCGCCCTGCTGCTGACCCTGCTGCAAAGCTTTTGGGTTGCCCCGCTGATTCTGCAGGCCGAAACCTACGAAAAACCCGCTGCTAGCGAAGTGCACGAACATGCCGACATGGCCATGCCTGCACATGAGCATGACGCCGAGGCCTGGGAGCCGGAAGATGGCTGGCAGCGCGTGCTGTCCACCACCGGTGGCAACCTGGTGGTCGCGGTGGGTTTTGCCCTGATGCTGGCGGGCCTGTACACCCTGCGCGCACCCGCCCGCACATCCCAGGGCCTGCTCTGGGGCCTGGCCGGCTATGCCGTGTTCTGCCTGGCGCCGACCATGGGCTTGCCGCCTGAACTGCCGGGCACTGCCGCGGCGGATCTGTTGCAACGCCAGCTCTGGTGGGTCAGCACTGCAGCCTCGACGGCCGTGGCCATTGCCCTGCTGGTATTTGGCAAGCATTGGGCACTCAAAGTGCTGGGGGTGGCGATTGTGCTGGTGCCGCATCTCTTTGGCGCGCCGCAGCCGCTGGTGCATTCAAGCCTGGCACCTGAAGCACTGGAGTCGCAGTTCAAGCTTGCCGCACAACTGACCAACCTGGCTTTCTGGCTGGCACTGGGCGTGATCAGCGCCTGGCTGTTCCGGCGCAATCCTGCAGGTCAGTACTCTGCATGACAGCGACCGGCGCAGCGCCAAGCCTGGTGATTGGCCTGGGTTGTCGCCGGGGTTGCAGCGCACAAGCGTTATTGGCGTTGATCGAAGACAGCCTGAGCCAGGCCGGCATTGCACTGAGTGCGATCCGTGCCCTGGCCAGTATTGACCTCAAGCGCCACGAGCCCGGGCTGCTGCAACTGGCAACAGAGCTAAACCTCGAACTGGAACTGTTCAGCGCCGCGCAAATGGCCGAGTTTTCACCCCGGCTCAGCCATCACTCGGCTACCGCGTTCGCTCAAACCGGTTGTTTTGGCATTGCCGAAAGTGCTGCCCTGGCCCTGGCCACACAGCTGGCCGGGGCACCGGCGACTTTGTTGATCACACGTAAAAAAACCTCCATGGCCACCTTTGCGTTAGCCTGCGCCCGGTAAAACCCGCGATAATCCCCCGCCTCACTATGAGCGTTGTTCACGAACAGCTCTATCTCGACCTTTTCAAGAGACTGCCATGACCGTTTATTTCATCGGCGCCGGGCCCGGCGATCCAGAGCTGATTACTGTCAAGGGCCAGCGCCTGATTCGCAGCTGCCCGCTGATCATTTATGCAGGTTCACTGGTGCCGCAAGCGGTCCTGACAGGCCACCAGGCCGAGCAAGTGATCAATAGCGCCGAGCTACACCTTGAACAGATCATCGAGCTGATCAAGGTGGCCGACGCCAAGGGTCACGACGTGGCCCGCGTGCACTCCGGCGACCCGAGCCTGTATGGCGCGATTGGTGAACAGATACGTTGCCTGCGCGAGCTGGGCATCGCTTTTGAAATCATTCCGGGAGTGACAGCCACGGCGGCCTGCGCAGCCATTTTGGGGGCGGAACTGACCCTGCCTGATATTTCCCAGACCGTGATCCTGACCCGCTATGCGGAGAAAACCGTGATGCCCGCCGGCGAAGAACTGGCCAGCCTGGCACAGCACAAGGCAACCATGGCGATTCATCTGGGGGTCAAGAATCTGGACAAAATCGTTGCCGAGCTGATTCCGCACTACGGTAGCGACTGCCCTATTGCCGTGATTCACCGTGCCAGTTGGCCAGATCAGGACTGGGTGCAAGGTACGCTGGCGGATATTGCGGCCAAGGTTCAGGCCAAGGGCTTCCGCCGTACCGCGCTGATTCTGGTGGGCCGGGTGCTGGCCAATGACAGTTTCGCCGAGTCGTCGCTGTACCGGGCGGGGCATGCACACTTGTATCGACCTTGAGTGCGGCCTGAGGGCTTTTAAACAACCATAAAAAAACGGTGCTCACGGGGCACCGTTTTTTCTTCAGCTTCGCAGCGAACGCCCTGTTAGTAGTAGGCGTTTTCTTTCTGCGAGTGGTCGGTTACGTCACGTACGCCTTTGAGCTCCGGCACACGCTCCAGCAAGGTGCGCTCGATGCCTTCACGCAAGGTCACGTCCGCCTGGCCGCAGCCCTGGCAACCGCCACCGAACTTGAGCACCGCGATACCGTCTTCAACCACTTCGATCAGGCTGACCTGACCACCGTGGCTGGCCAAACCGGGATTGATCTCGGTTTGCAGGTAGTAGTTGATGCGCTCGTTGATCGGGCTGTCAGCGTTGACCATCGGCACTTTGGCGTTTGGCGCCTTGATGGTCAGCTGACCACCCATACGGTCCGTTGCGTAGTCCACCACGGCATCGTCCAGGAACGGCTCACTGAAAGAATCGATCCAGGCCGTGAAGCTTTTCAGGCCAATGGCGGTGTCTTCAGGTTTGACTTCAGCCGGCTTGCAGTAGGCAATGCAGGTTTCAGCGTACTGAGTACCGGGTTGGGTGATAAAAACGCGGATACCGATACCCGGGGTGTTCTGCTTGGACAGCAGATCAGCCAGGTAATCGTGGGCAGCGTCGGTAATCGTTATGGCGCTCATGGAATCTCCTCGCAGACATGGGACGCAGTTTACGCCAATCGGCGCGCCTGACAAAGTCCTAGTATTTTTGTCAGGAAAGCTGCGTCCCATTCGTTCAATTTCAACCGCCCCTTTACAGGTTTTCGTAGCGGTTCATGTCCAGTACGCCCGCTTCAACCGGGTCGGTTTCATTGATGTACTGGCCTATATCATGGAAGTACTGCCAAAACTGCGGGTGGCTGCGGCGGATGCCCCAACGCTCGACGATGGTGTCGAACGTTGCCTGATCCTTGCATTGCTCCATGGCCTCGACAAAGGCTTCGACCTGATCCGCAGGGATGTTGAACATGAAATTGGGGTAGCTGCTCAGCACTCCCGGGTAGATGGTCAAGGTGTCCAGCCCCGGCTCCAGGCGGTATTCCTCGCCCAGCATAAAGGCCACGTTGGTGTGAGCACGGTTGCGCAACATGCTGTACATCTCGCGCTTGCCGTCTGCAGCTTCGATACGCAGCATGGTGGCTTCAGGCAATTGATTGATCACGTCCAGCCCGGCAGCAGGCCGCGAGGTCAAACGGCTGAGCGCTTGCTCGGCGTATTTGAATTCCTGCGCAATATTGGGCCGTGAGCAGTATGCACCCGAGCAGCGGTTGATCGGGTCGGGGCGCGCATTCAGGGTGCCGGTGCGCTCAATCAGCTTGAGGGCGAAGTCACGCTTGGGGTCGGCCGGGTCGAGCTTCATGCCGGTCGGGGTGTCTGTGTCAATTTTCTGGTAGTCCATCCACATCTTCAGCTTGCCGCTGTTCTGATACCAGTCGCTGAGGATCGACGCTCTGGAATCGGCGGGCATCAGGCGCAGGAAGTTGACTTCGGCACCGTTGCGGATCAAGTCAAAGTACAGACGGGTCTGAGCCTGGTGCGAGACATTGCCGAATACGTCGAAGTTGACTGCCAACTGGTAGTAGGTGCGCTCCAGCAACGGGTAGTCGAACAGCCACATGGTTTGCGGGATCTCGCCGATCAGGCCCTTGCTGACACTGGCGCTGTCAAAGTGGCGGAATACCGTCAGCAAAGCGTTGTCGTTGCCCGCCCACAGGGTCGACCAGCTTGGAGGCGGCATATCGGCATAGGCCTTTTGCCGCAGCTTTTCATAGTCGTTACGCTTGTCGCGGTAGTTGTGCCACAGCGAAATAACGCTGCCAACGTCGTCGATCTGCCCGGGCATTGCCAGCAAGGGCGTTGCCAGACCGCGATACACCGCGTCGGTGACATAACGGTCGCGGGCAGGCTCCTGAAACACGGTCCAGAAGTTGTCGCGGATTACATCAGTAGCAATTTGCCCACGGCATACCGGCCCGCGGATAAAGGTGCGCACAAAGTATTCAGCGTTATCGAGCATAAATTGATAGCGCGCGACTGCCGGGATAGCCTCAAAGGTTTCAAACGGATTGGCACGCCCGCGTGGCCCGTAACCCGGCAGTTTGGTGGCATGCCAGTCGCCGCTGTAGAACAGCTGCTTGACCCGCGCCAGCTTATGCGCCCCCATCGGGTAGGTGATATGGGTCTTGTGCACGATCACGCCCTGCACCGGCTGCAAGCGATAGTAAAACGCCGTGCCCGGGTCATCGTTGGGGCGACGGGTGGCGATCAGGTCGACAGGTTGCCCGCTGGGCGTGCGCGAGCGCACCCATTGGAAATAATGCCCCGGCACACCGTTGTCAAAATAGGTATGGGCAAGAAACAGATGCTCGTACAACCAGCGCGCCACCAGTGCTTCGGTAGAACCCGGACGGTTGAACAGCTCTTCCCACTCGGCAATTTGCGCAGCCTCGACCGCTGTGGGCTTGATGGCCTGCTGATCAACTTTAGCGCCCTGCGCCAGCCAGGTCTGCACGGTGCTGTATTGCTGGTCGGTCAGGCCGGTAACGGCCAGCGGCATACCCTCCCTGGGATGGCTCTGGGCATAGGCATTGAACTCACCGGGCGCGGGGCAGACGTTTTCGCGGTTCAGGCCCAGGACGATGTCTTCGGGCAATTTGGCATTCGGGGTCAACGGCGTGCTATGCCCCAGCTCCAGCATGCGGGCCATCAGGGCTGCTTGAGCGCCCTGGGCGTCGAGTACCGAGTAAAAGCCCTTGTTGCGCCATTCATTGGGGCCGCTGGCATCGTAGAAAATCCGCGTTGGTGCCACGGCATCCACCCGGTCGCCCTTGTAGACCGGTACCTTGCTCGCACCGCGGGTCGCGCCCTCTGCACTGCCGAGGTTGAGCTGGCAGGCCGCATCATTGCAAGCGTGGCAGGCAACGCATTTTTCGGTGAGGATCGGCTGGATATCCCGCGTATAGGAAATAGCCGGGCTGACCAACGGGGCCTGTGCCAACGCTGTACTGCACACCACCAGCGTCACGGCGCTGGTGAGTAGGCGAAAAAACATGTGCCATTGTCCTGATATCAAAAATATGTCGCGATTCTACCTGTCGAACAAACGTCGGAACATGAATCAAATTCATGTAAAACAGCAGACGCTCAAATCCCACGCAGGTTTGTTATGATTTCGCATCTTTTGCATGGCTCTAACAGGTAGTCCTATGTCTGACCGCAGCGCTCGTCTCCAAGCACTTCAGCAAGCCCTCAAAGAGCGCATTCTGATTCTCGATGGCGGCATGGGCACTATGATCCAAAGCTACCGTCTAGAGGAACACGACTATCGTGGCACACGCTTCGCCGACTGGCCGAGCGACGTCAAGGGTAACAACGACCTTCTGGTGCTCACCCGCCCCGACGTGATCGGCTCGATTGAAAAGGCCTATCTGGATGCCGGTGCCGATATTCTCGAAACCAACACCTTCAATGCTACCCAGGTTTCCCAGGCCGACTACGGCATGCAGGCACTGGCCTACGAGCTAAACGTAGAAGGCGCCCGCCTGGCGCGCAAGGTGGCTGATGCCAAAACGCTGGAAACCCCGGACAAACCACGCTTTGTTGCCGGTGTACTGGGCCCGACCAGCCGCACCTGCTCGCTGTCCCCGGACGTAAACAACCCCGGCTACCGCAACGTGACTTTCGATGAACTGGTGGAGAACTACACCGAAGCCACCAAAGGCCTGATCGAAGGCGGCGCCGACCTGATCCTGATCGAGACCATCTTCGACACCCTCAATGCCAAGGCCGCGATTTTCGCCGTACAGGGCGTTTTCGAAGAGCTGGGTGTCGAGTTGCCGATCATGATTTCCGGCACCATTACCGACGCCTCCGGGCGTACCCTGTCGGGCCAGACCACCGAAGCATTCTGGAACTCGGTGGCCCACGCCAAACCGATTTCCGTGGGTTTGAACTGCGCCCTGGGTGCCAGCGAACTGCGTCCGTACCTCGAAGAGCTGTCGAACAAGGCCAGCACCTACGTCTCGGCGCACCCCAACGCCGGCCTGCCCAACGAATTCGGCGAGTACGACGAACTGCCGGCGGAAACCGCCAAGGTCATTGAAGAGTTCGCCCAGAGCGGTTTCCTCAACATTGTCGGCGGTTGCTGCGGCACCACGCCGGGGCATATCCAGGCCATCGCCAACGCCGTAGCCGGTTATGCTCCGCGCCCGATCCCGGACATTCCAAAGGCCTGCCGTCTCTCCGGGCTTGAACCGTTCACCATCGATCGCAGCTCGTTGTTCGTCAACGTCGGCGAGCGAACCAACATCACCGGTTCTGCCCGCTTCGCCCGGCTGATTCGCGAAGACAACTACACCGAAGCCCTGGAAGTGGCCCTGCAACAGGTTGAAGCCGGTGCGCAGATCATCGACATCAACATGGACGAGGGCATGCTGGACTCGAAGAAGGCCATGGTGACCTTCCTCAACCTGATCGCCGGCGAGCCGGATATCAGCCGCGTACCGATCATGATCGACTCCTCCAAGTGGGAAGTGATCGAAGCGGGCCTCAAGTGCATCCAGGGCAAGGGCATCGTCAACTCGATCAGCATGAAAGAAGGCGTCGAGCAGTTCATTCATCACGCCAAACTGTGCAAGCGCTATGGTGCCGCCGTGGTGGTGATGGCTTTCGACGAAGCCGGCCAGGCCGACACCGAGGCGCGCAAAAAAGAAATCTGCAAACGCTCCTACGACATTCTGGTCAACGAAGTGGGCTTCCCGCCGGAAGACATCATTTTCGACCCGAACATCTTTGCCGTGGCCACCGGCATTGAAGAACACAACAACTACGCTGTGGACTTCATCAATGCCTGTGCCTATATCCGCGACGAACTGCCCTATGCCCTGACCTCGGGCGGTGTATCCAACGTGTCGTTCTCGTTCCGTGGCAACAACCCGGTTCGTGAGGCGATCCACTCGGTGTTCCTGCTGTATGCGATCCGCAACGGCCTGACCATGGGTATCGTCAACGCCGGCCAGCTGGAAATCTATGACCAGATCCCGGCCGAGTTGCGCGATGCCGTGGAAGACGTGGTGCTCAACCGCACCCCCGATGCCACCGACAATCTGCTGGCAATTGCCGACAAGTACAAGGGCGATGGCAGCGTCAAGGAAGCCGAAACCGAAGAGTGGCGCAGCTGGGACGTCAACAAGCGTCTGGAACATGCACTGGTCAAGGGCATTACTACCCATATCGTTGAAGACACCGAAGAGTCGCGCCTGTCGTTCAAGCGCCCGATCGAAGTGATCGAAGGCCCGCTGATGTCGGGCATGAACATTGTCGGCGACCTGTTCGGTGCGGGCAAAATGTTCCTGCCCCAGGTGGTCAAGTCTGCCCGCGTGATGAAACAGGCCGTGGCCCACTTGATCCCGTTTATCGAACTGGAAAAAGGCGACAAACCGGAAGCCAAGGGCAAGATCCTGATGGCCACGGTCAAGGGCGACGTGCATGACATCGGCAAGAACATTGTCGGCGTGGTGCTTGGCTGTAACGGCTACGACATCGTTGACCTGGGCGTGATGGTGCCGGCAGAGAAAATCCTGCAGGTAGCCAAAGAGCAGAAGTGCGACATTATCGGCCTTTCCGGCCTGATCACGCCGTCGCTGGATGAAATGGTGCATGTTGCCCGCGAGATGCAGCGTCAGAACTTCCACCTGCCACTGATGATCGGCGGTGCGACTACATCCAAGGCGCACACCGCAGTCAAGATCGAACCCAAGTATCAGAACGATGCCGTGATCTATGTCACCGACGCTTCTCGCGCCGTGGGCGTGGCCACGCAATTGCTGTCCAAGGAACTGAAACCGGCCTTTGTTCAGAAAACCCGCGAAGAGTACGTTGAGGTCCGCGAACGCACCGCCAATCGTAGTGCCCGCACCGAGCGCCTGAGCTACCCGGCATCGATCGCCAAAAAACCGCAGTTCGACTGGGCCGGCTACCAGCCGGTCAAACCGACCTTCACCGGCGCCAAGGTACTGGACAATATCGACCTCAAGGTACTGGCCGAGTACATCGACTGGACGCCGTTCTTTATTTCCTGGGACCTGGCTGGAAAATTCCCGCGCATCCTCACCGACGAAGTCGTCGGCGAAGCGGCCACGGCGCTGTATGCCGATGCCCAGGAAATGCTCAAAAAACTGATCGACGAGAAGCTGATCAGCGCCCGGGCAGTGTTCGGTTTCTGGCCGGCCAATCAGGTTAACGATGACGACCTGGAACTGTACGGTGACGATGGCCAGCCATTGGCCAAACTGCATCACTTGCGCCAGCAGATCATCAAGACCGACGGCAAGCCGAACTTCTCCCTGGCCGACTTTGTCGCGCCCAAGGACAGCGGCGTGACCGACTACGTGGGCGGTTTTATCACTACCGCAGGCATCGGTGCCGAAGAAGTGGCCAAGGCGTATCAGGACGCGGGGGACGACTACAACTCGATCATGGTCAAGGCCCTGGCCGATCGTCTCGCCGAGGCCTGCGCAGAGTGGCTGCACCAGCAGGTGCGGACCCACTACTGGGGCTACGTCAAGGATGAGCAGTTGGCCAATGAAGAGCTGATCAAGGAGCAATACAGCGGTATCCGCCCTGCTCCCGGCTACCCGGCTTGCCCGGACCACACCGAGAAAGCCACCCTGTTCAAGCTGCTGGATCCGGAGACCGAAGAGATGCGTGCGGGCAAAAGCGGCGTGTTCCTGACCGAGCACTACGCCATGTTCCCGGCGGCAGCGGTTAGCGGCTGGTACTTCGCACATCCGCAAGCGCAGTACTTTGCGGTGGGCAAGGTCGACAAGGACCAGATCGAAAGCTACACGGCGCGCAAAGGGCAAGATTTGAGCGTGACCGAGCGCTGGCTGGCGCCAAACCTGGGGTATGACAACTAACAGGTAGCAACGCTCCCGACACCCTGCAGTCGCTGCCGGATGCGATCGATGACCAATCGATCGCAATGTCCGGCAACGACGACAGTCACTATGGGTTAATCAGGCTGCGTGGACAGCGTTGCGAGAACCTCTCCCGAGAGACGTTCACGCAAAAGTTGCTCTTCGCTGCGCTTGCGCTCATCCAGAGCGCCAAGCTCCTGTTGATACACCTCCCCGAGATCGGCATGTCGGTCTTCCAGCGCTTTATGCTCCACTTCAAAACGTTCCTCCAGGGCCAGGAATTCCTCTGGATACTGGCGCTTGAGGTAATTGATCCAGTAGCCCTGCAGGATCAACTGCTCCATAAAGGCCGGCGAATTTTCGGCTGCCTTTATTTTCAAATAAGCACTTTCAATCTCTTGCTCAGTGACTTTCGCCGCATGGCTGTATTGCATGCCCCTGGGCTGCGCAGGCAGGTCGAGGCGCTCGCTCAGGCTAATGCGATAGGCCAGTCGAACCTCCGCAGCGTCCGCTCCACGGCGTGATTGATAGGCAAATTGCGCGACCTCCTCCACTTGCCCCAAGCGAAACAGGCGCCGGCCCAGCCCGAGCAACGCAGGCCCTTCCTGGCCAGCCACCACTGAGCGCAGGGCATTGAACTCAAACACCTTCACTTCCAGATCGCTGAACAGCAGGATTCGACCATCGCCACAGGTCACATCGGAATGACCGATGATAAATAGCTCGTCGCGTAACTGGCTATCGGATGCAGCTGCCTGCAGCACATTCCAGACCCGCCGGGTCAGGCCCGGTCTGTCCTGGATATAGTCCTGGGTGAATTGCAGCTGATCCAGCAAATAGAACAGCCCCCTGCTCTCCTTTTGCGCCAGCAGGTCGTCCCAGATCACTGGCCTCGGCGAGCCTTGCGGCTCCCCCACACACCAGCGGGCCTTTTGCTCGACCAGTTGCTCGGGTGTCAGGTGCTCCAGATGATCGAGGTTTTCGTCGACACCAGCGGCCCCGTACTCAGGCTCATCACTGCTGAGCGAAGCGTTATCGGAGAAGGCCAGGCCGTCTTCAATGTCCTCAAGGGAGCATCCGAGGTCATTGCCCGAAAAGCTCCTGTAGTCTCTTAAGGTTGCATAGCCTGATGTGGAGAGCAGGTTATGGGACAAATCAGTATGAGCCATCAATGCGTCGTTATCGCCCTCAAACAGCTCAACAGGGATCGTATCGATCTGGTTGTTGCTCAGGTTGAGGGTTCTGAGGGTCGGGGTTGTGAGTACCCGGGTCGGCCAGCGCATCAGCCTGTTCCCCCTCAGGTTCAGGGTTTGCAATTCGCTCATGCCAGTAAGGTCAAATGTGTCGAGCCTGTTGTAGCTCAGATCCAGCCATTCCAGGTGCGCCAGTGATTGCAACTGGCGACTCAAGCCCTCCTCGTCCTGCAAGCGGTTGTGGGCAGCCTCCAGCCGGGTGAGGTTTTCAAGCGAGCCGATACCCTCCGGCAAACGGGTCAGCTCATTATTGTTGAGGTGCAAGGTGCGCAAGCCGGGAAATTCGCGGATAAACCCTTGCGAGCCCCCGGCAGTAATGCGTACACCGCTGAGGTTCAGTGTGGTGATATGCGTCTGGAACACATTCAGCGGCGGTATATCCCCTAGGCACAGGTCCGAGAAGTCCAGGGTATGCACAGACTCGGGCTGCGCCGTTGTGACGGCCTCCAGCCCATCGCGCCAGGCCTGCATGATCCTGTCAGCCGCACGCCTGCGATCGACGGCACTGACCCAGCGTCCGCTTTCCCTGTGGCCCGGAATATTGATCCAGCTATTCAGGCGCTGGACCAGAGCGTCGTATTGGTGATTCCACTCGGCAAGCCGGGAGTCGATTTCCAGCACACCCATGCCACGGGCCTGCATCTGTTCAAGGCATTGCACTGCATCATGCAGGCTCAGATCGGGATGGACCCTTTGCAGCAGCGTGGTGCGGTTCAATTCCGGGGCACCGGGCTGAAATATCGGTGCGGGGGTCAACAAGACTTCATCCGTCTTCAACACTGGAGCGGCCGCCAACAACAGGTCCGGCCTGTCAGCGACAATGGCAGGGAAAAACTCGGGCGTTCCCCCGGTCCTGCGTGCTGCCAGTAATCCGATCGCTATATTGCCTGCCGTGTCGCGTCCCGAACGCTGGGCATAAGCCCGCAAATCGGCACAGCTTTGCGCATCCAGCTGGCAACCATTCAACTTCACCCCCTGCATCAGTGCCTCATGACCCACGAGAGCCGTCGCAGGGACCGTCCTGATTGCGCTGTTGCTCATATCCAGAAACCGCAACCTGGGCAGATCAAAAACCCCGGCTGGCCAGCTGCGAATGGCTGTATGACTGAGATCAAGCGACTCCAGCTTGGTCAGCGCCCCGATATCCAGCGCTGTCACCCGGTTGCCATGCAGATTCAAGCGCACGAGCCCACGCAGGCCACTCAACTGCATCTGCAACGAGGGGCTCATCACCAACTCGTTGTGCGCCAGGTTGAGGTCAGTGAGCTGGCGCAAATCACCCAGAGCATTTGGCAGCAAATCCAGGCCGTTGCGGCTCAGGTCCAACTCCCGGAGCTGGCCGAACGCCTGCAGAAATCGATCCACTTCCTCGACAGCCACCCCCAGATCGCTCAAGTTGAGGCGATGGACATGGGCAAACGCCTGCCCCCCCGGCACAGGTGGCAGGGAACTGATTATTTCGTCTGCCAGATCC
Organism: Pseudomonas sp. FSL R10-1339; assembly: GCF_009600545.1. Lineage (NCBI taxonomy): Bacteria > Pseudomonadati > Pseudomonadota > Gammaproteobacteria > Pseudomonadales > Pseudomonadaceae > Pseudomonas > Pseudomonas sp. FSL R10-1339. Next base: position 26,800 of record NZ_WIVQ01000033.1, read on the forward strand.
AGCTCCTGATTTACAGTACTGACCCGCCAGGAAGGCCCGGCGCCAGCATCCTCCAACCCCAGTCGGGGTGAAATTCCAGCACGCCAGCAGCGCTGAATCTTGTCAGCCGCTTGCCTGCGCAACAGCGTTTGCGTCGTCTCAGGATCCTGAGATACCCAGGCCTCCAGAGCCTCGGCAAACCTGTAGTGCTCTTCATGCAAGCCGTTAACGCGCCGCATCAGCTCAGCCACGGCTTGTTCGCCAAGGGACCAACGCGTAATTACCGTACTGGCAAACAGTCGGTCATGGGGCATGAAACGGGTCAGGCAACCTGTGCAGTAAGCGATTGTCCATTTCTCCAGATCCACCGTTCGCACAGGATGGGTACGCAGGCGCTCGTAGGCTCTTATGGCCGTTGACGGCTCAATGCCTGACCAATCCAGAAGCAAGCCCGCCCATAACTGCTGATGTCCGGTGAACAGCTCATCGGGCAACGTTGTTATCGAGGTTCCAAACAGGTCCAGGGTTTCAAGATCAGTGAGATCGAACAGGCCTGCTGGCCACTGAACAAGTCGTCCTTTGACCTGCAATTGCCGCAGCCGCGGCCAGCCACTGACATCCAGCGTTTCCAGTGCCCCCTGCACAGACAGGCATTCGATCTGCCCAAGGGTTGTCAGCCGGTCCATGAACTCACGGGTCAAGCCCTGCCAGTCGGCTTCCAGTGACAGCTCGCTGACCGTGGGCAACTGCGCCAATGCATCGGCAACGGGCATCATCTGTGATCGCTGAAGGCTTATTTCCAGGCGCTCCACGCTGGGGAAGCGCTTGACAAATCCGGCATCGGGCTCGCTCACCATCAGGTCGGCGCTCAGCCGCAATGTCCGCACATGGGAAAAGTCAGCGTCCAGTACAGGAAATTCACTCGCCCAGCTAAGGTCAAATTCAAGATCCAGATAAGCAAAAGGTTCAATACGACTCAGTACACCCTCCCGCCAACAACCTACCAGCCGGTCAGCCGTCAAGCGCCGCATCCGTTGGTTAAAGGGCCCGCTGGCTGTGCTCGACCACAGTTCCAGTGTGCTACGCAATGTGTCCAGCTCACGTTGGCGACGGGCTAGAAAGTCGAATATATGCTGGGCAGACTCTCCGTCGTCGATGCGCTTGCGCACATAGGCCTCGGCCTGTTCGTCGCTGATTTGCGGGCAAATATCGCGCACACGGCTAATCAACGACGGACTCACGTCAAAGGCTGCCCCTTTGCCCGACAAGGCATAGCCGATCCGACCATTGATTCTCTGCAAGGCGGGTCTTGCTGCCACAGGATGCAATTTCAGCGTGCGGGCCATTTCCCTGCGATGCGAAGTGGCGTAGCGAGCCACTGCAGCCGGGCTGACGACGTTTTGACTGGCGCTCAGGTGCAACATTGCCTCAATGGCCAGACGCTCACTGTCGACATTCGCCAGCCCCGGCACATACAGGCCGGCCAGCGCACGGTTCAAACGGCCCTGTTGCGCGTACTCACGCGCCAGCCGGTCCAGCCGCCTCGACCCCCGACCTGTCCGGCGCAGGCGTGCCACATCATTCTCACCGGCAAGCTCAAGCACTTCCTGAGCCGCAGACTCAGACAGCATGGGAAATCGTCGACGTACTAATTCGACATTCGCTTGAGCCGTCCGGCCTGTGCCGGTCAGTCGGGCAAGCAGTGCGTGCTTGCCCGCTCTTGTGCCATCGACCAGCATGCCCAGCTCCCGCTCAACCCGCCATTGTTGCAATGTGTCCCTCAACAAAGCAGGCACGGGCAGGCAGTCCACATGCACCCTGCGCAAGGTTTCGTCACTGACCGCACTGATGTCGCCGATCTGCCCCAGTTCTTCATCATCGAACATGCGGGTCACGTGCCCCAGTCGACGCAGCAAGGTCGGGCGCTCCCATTGCAAGGGCTGTTCATGCTCGAGACGCCAGGCTCCTTCATGGTTATGCATGAGGATTGGCTGATAAGCATTTTCGTCGCTCGGATGCTTTATCCTCCAGGCATTAAGCTGCTGATCGAAGGCCTGCTCGTAGAACTGTCGGCCCACCTGGACCCAGGTTTTGCCGTCTGCCCGATACTGGCCCAGAGCAGTGGGCTCAAGCCGGGTATTGAGCGGCAACTGGCATTGATAGGCCTCGATTTCGGGCCGCCACAGACGGGTTTCACCGTTGGGCAGGACGATTTGCCTGAACCTGTCGATCCCGGCGGGGTCAGTCGCCAACCTGCCACTGGCTACGTGGCCTGCAACCCCAGTTGCACCACTCAGCACGATATTCAGCGCAACGGACTCCACATGCGACCAGGCATCCTCGACATCGCCTGCCTGCCACGACTCAATGCCTTGGTAGATGTCCATACTCATCTGTAGAGCCATCACTGCCATCATGACCTCCCCTGCACCGGGGATTAAAAACGCTGCCACGTTCAACACATCAAGACCAAGGCCAAGGTAGTCATCAAGACGCTGCTGCAAGCGCTTGCTGTCGGCATCGGCTGTGGGCACTGCAAGTGCCCGGGCATTGGCTTTGAGCCTGTCCAGATGAAGGGTATTGAGGGCCGTGAACAGCCCTGCTGATGACGTTTCGATGCTTACCAGCTCCAGCTTCAGGTCCACCTCATCAACATAATCTGCTGGCTCGATACCTCTCGGATCAGGCATGGTCTTGTACAACTGATGATTCAATCGCTGCATAAAAAGTGCGGCGTTCCCTTGGGGGACCAGACTGGCAAACAGCTGCTGATACGCAGGCAGACGCAAATTCAGACCCAGCTCATACTGAAATGCTTCCAGCGAGGGGTATTCTTTGAGTGCCGAGAACGGTGCCCCCGGGATATAGACCACCACGGGTTCAACCTCAGGTTTTTTCATCAGCGGCACACCGCTCAATCCGGTGCGCTCCCATTCCAGAACCGGCCACCTGGAACGATCGGGGCCGATAATCAACACCTCGTCCAAGACCTGGCCATAGAGCTGGAGCTGGCTGAACACTACAGGTTTTGCATATAACGACACGCGCGGTTGCTCCTCCAGCAACGCACTGATCATGGCAAAACCAGAGTCAGTGATATGCCGTTGCAGCAGTGCCCGATGCAAGCGTACGGCCAGCAGTGCTTTTTGCGCCCGGATCATAAGGGCGCGCACCGCTGGCGGGGCAAAAACCGCCTGCAGATGGGCCTGGTACTGCTGCCCCAAATCCAGGGATCTGCACAGCTGTGAGAACACTTCGGGTGACATGGGTAATGTTTCGCGGTAAGCAAAACCGGGAACCGGCCGAAGACTTTCCCACTCCTGTCGGAATCTGTGTGCCACAACCCCAGAACCATGCACCAGGGTGTCCGACACAATGGCCAGTTGATCAGGGCCCTTGTCTGGCTGGAACCGTTCGACAGGTAAAGCGCCCTGCGGCGCCAACGCGCTAAGTTGTCCTGCGACCCTTTGGGAAAAATCTTCACTGGCGTCAAAGTTGAGCAGCGCAGCCTGTAACAGGCTGTGTTGGCGCACGGGCTGATTGCGACGCAGATAAAACAGCCGGTCTGTATTGACGTCCATTGCCCGGCCTTGGCCAAGGTGACTGTGCAATGCCTCCTGCAAGCGGGGCTCGGCAAACTGGGTGATCCCCTGCAGGCCTTTCAGTGCCCTGGCCAAGGCCTGATTGGCAGCCCGGCTGCGAGCCTGGCTGTCGAGCAGGGCCTGACGCAGCCACCGTGGTGCGCGGCCGAGCCCATCGGCTGCTCCAGCCTCTGAAGCATGCGCCGGAAACAATCCCGGCTTGAGGCGTTTGATATCTGCCACAGCGCTGTGTTTGACCCAGGCGGGTATTCTGGATTTTATGAAGGCTGCGTGGGGCCCCGGCCCCGAGACAATGTACGAACTTTCCATGACCGGCTTCTTCCTGAAACGCGTGTGAATGAGCGCCTCAGTACAACCGACAGTGCCCGGGCATGGGTGGTAGATAGTTAATGGGCCTTGAAGTTGACTACGCTATGGGATGTAGCCGTTCCAACCTCAGACAGCCGAGGCATCTATGAACGATCCTGCCGACAACAAGCCGCCGAGCTTCTGGCAAATGCTGCACAGCGTCATGGCCGCTGCCTTTGGCGTGCAAAGCGGAAAAAACAGGACTCGGGATTTTTCCCACGGAAAAGCCTCCCACTTCCTTATCATGGGGCTGCTATTTACCTTGGTGTTTGCCTTAACCCTGTACGGGATCGTCACGCTGGTGGTTCATCTGGCGGGGGTTTAGGGACGCAAATTGGCAGCGCGTACCTGAGTGCCGGGCACGCAAAGGCCTGGGGGGGCCATGCACAACGTTGGCATTGTTGAGCATGCCAACGGCAGCGAGGGCGGCACCAGGTAATGTCGACAAGCTCTTTAGCGGCTACATCCGCCTGATCAGCCTCGACCTTGCACGCTTGCTACTGGTGGCTGACCCAGTACACGGCAGTAGAAACCACCAGAATGATCAGAAAGAAAATGGCCCATGCATCGACCTTGCTGTCGCTTTTACGCGCTTTGACTGGAGTACTCATCGCATCGCCTTTTTTCGGTTTTATGGGTGATTGCTTGAAGTCCTTAAAACAGTTAAGTCCAGCAATGCCCTTCCCACAAGTAAGGGATTGAGAATCAAACGCTTATAGTCGTTTTGGTTCTTTGCATATGCTTAAACATCACTTTTGCGCATAACTACAAACTGGTATCGTGCCCCGCTCCTTGGGGAGTGCGCGGCCGTGCGCGCAGATAAGCTGTTAGCAGCCTGAGAACAGGACCTATATGTACGTATATGACGAGTACGATCAGCAGATCATCGAGGACCGCGTCAAGCAGTTCCGGGATCAGACCCGACGCTATCTGGCAGGTGAGCTGAGCGAAGAAGAGTTCCGCCCCCTGCGCCTGCAAAATGGCCTTTATGTTCAACGCTTTGCCCCAATGCTGCGGGTCGCTGTGCCTTATGGCCAGTTGACTTCGCGTCAGGCGCGAATGATGGCCAAAATCGCTCGTGACTATGACAAGGGCTATGCCCACATCAGTACCCGCCAGAACGTGCAATTCAACTGGCCTGCGCTGGAAGACATCCCGGACATCCTGGAAGAACTGGCCACCGTGCAGATGCACGCCATTCAGACCAGCGGCAACTGCCTGCGCAACGTCACCACCGACCAGTTCGCCGGTGTTGCTGCGGATGAACTGATCGATTCGCGCCCTTGGTGCGAAATCGTGCGTCAGTGGACGACTTTCCATCCGGAATTCGCCTACCTGCCACGCAAATTCAAAATTGCAATCAACGGTTCGACATCTGACCGTGCAGCCATTGAAGTGCATGACATCGGCCTGGAGCCGGTGCTCAACGACGCCGGCGAAGTGGGCTTCCGTGTACTGGTAGGTGGCGGCCTGGGCCGTACCCCGGTAATCGGTGCCTTCATCAATGAGTTCTTGCCGTGGCAAGACCTGTTGAGCTACCTCGAGGCCATCCTGCGTGTCTACAACCGCTATGGCCGTCGTGACAACAAGTACAAGGCGCGGATCAAGATTCTGGTCAAGGCGCTGACGCCTGAAGTGTTCGCCGAGCGTGTTGAGGCCGAAATGGTTCACTTGCGCGGCGGTTCGAACACCCTGACCGAAGCCGAAGTGCAGCGTATCGCCAAGCACTTCGTCGATCCTGACTACAAAGCCCTGCCCGACTTCGGCGCCGAACTGGCCGAACTCGACAAGCAGCATCCGGGTTTTGCCCGTTGGCGCGTACGCAACACGTTGGCCCACAAAAAACCGGGCTATGTCGCCGTTACTTTGTCGCTCAAACCTACAGGTGTAGCCCCGGGCGATGTGACCGACAAGCAGTGGGATGCCATCGCCGACATGGCCGACCGTTACAGCTTTGGCCAACTGCGTACTTCCCACGAGCAGAACATTATCCTGGCCGATGTCGAAGAGAGCCAGCTGTTCACCATGTGGGGCGAGTTGCGCGAAAATGGGTTCGCCACGCCCAACATCGGTTTGCTGACCGACATGATCTGCTGCCCTGGTGGTGACTTCTGCTCCCTGGCCAACGCCAAGTCGATCCCGATTGCCGAATCGATCCAGCGCCGCTTTGAAAACCTGGACTACCTGTTCGATATTGGCGAACTGGATCTGAACATTTCCGGTTGCATGAACGCCTGTGGTCACCACCACGTCGGGCATATCGGTATTCTCGGCGTAGATAAAAAAGGCGCCGAGTTCTATCAGGTATCCCTGGGTGGCAGTGCCAGCCGTGATGCCAGTCTCGGCAAGATTCTGGGCCCGTCCTTTGCCCAGGACGCCATGCCGGATGTGATTGAAAAGCTGATCGACGTCTATGTTGAAAAACGTACCGAAGACGAACGTTTTATCGATACCTACCAGCGTATCGGCATTGACCCTTTCAAGGAGCGCGTCTATGCAGCGAATAATTAAGAACAACCAGGTCATCGATGAAACCTGGCACTTGCTGCCCAAGGAAACCAGCTTTGACGAAATCTCCAACTGCGACGACTTGATCGTACCGTTGGTAATGTGGCGCGAACACGGCCACGCACTCAAGGCCCGCGACGGCGGCCTGGGCGTGTGGCTGGACAGCGACGAAGAAGCTGAAGAGCTGGGCGAGGACGTGGCGAACTTTCAGGTTATTGCCCTGAACTTCCCGGCTTTCACTGATGGCCGCAGTTATTCCAACGCCCGTTTGCTGCGTGACCGCTATGGTTATAAAGGCGAACTTCGCGCCATTGGCGATGTTCTGCGCGACCAGTTGTTCTATCTGCATCGCTGTGGCTTTGACGCATTCGCCATCCGTGCCGATAAAGACCCTTACGAAGCGCTGGAAGGCCTCAAGGACTTCTCGGTGACCTACCAGTCTTCAACCGACGAGCCGATGCCGCTGTTCCGTCGTCGCTGATGCTGCGGCTGGCCCTGGTTACCCAGGGCCAGCGCCTGCATAACCCTGCGCAGGGTCAAGATTGCTCCTGCTCGAAAGGGTGTTTTTCAACTTCTTCACGGGTCAACTGGCTGATCAGTTCTTGCCTGGCCAGCAAACGACTTTCCCCTACAGCTTGGGTTTTCGACACATACTCCTGACTGGACAGCCTCTCCCTAGCCAGGTAAAGCCCCTGCATGCGTTCATGCAGCGGTGAGTCAACCGACTGAAAATGCTCGGGGTATTTCTTCTCCAGAAAGCGCTCCCAGAACCCCTGCTTTTCAATGTAAGCAATCCTCGCTTGCGCTGTATCCTCAGTCAAAACATACAGCTTGGCGGCTTCAAGCTGCTCGAGCGTGACATTGGCGACTCTTTCAAAAATCATGCTCTTGGGCCGCGCCGGCAAGCCAAGGTCAGCAGCCAGTTTGACCTGATAAAACATCTGTATCTCCAGCGGATCAACCTTTGCAATTCGCGCCTGCAAATCAGCCGGGCTGAGCCTCTGCGCCAGACGCAGCGCTTGTGCCGAACCCAAACGATAAGCCACTCCCTGCTGTTCCTCCGCCGTCATGTTCGCCAAGGGCTCAGATGCAAAATCCGGGCTGACCTCATCGATCAAGCCCTGCAATTGGCGCACGTACTCTGATTGCTCGGCATGGACTGCAGCAATTCGCGCCTCAACAACCCCCTGTACATGTTTATCCAGCAGTTCGATCCGCAGAAGTCCTTGTGCCAGTTGCAGCAGCTCTGCTTCGGCATTGACCGAGCTTTGCGCAATAAAGATCCGGTAACGAAGTTCAAGATCCGAAAAAATCATGGGAATCCCATCGGCGCAGGTATTGGGATTGGCTGAAACCTCAAACAGCTGGTTACGTAATTCGCTGAAATCGTGCATGGCATTGAGAACTTGCCAGACCCGTTGGCTTAAACTTTCACGTCCATGCAAATACTGGGAGGACGCACTGAGGTCTTCCAGCACGCGAAAAAAATCACTCGACCCGGCGATATCCCTCAAGCTGTTCCATACACGCGTCTCTGTGAACGTTGGCCGGGACGCCCAGTGAAAGATGCCGCGTACCTGGTCAACATGCCGACGTCGCGGAGCAATACCAAAACTGATGCCGTACTCTCGCCGATAATTATCAAGGCGGCGTAACGAGTCGGCACTCAAAGGATTGTCATGCAGGTGAGTAACACTATTGATCGCTGTTCTGCCAGGTGACAAAACCTCCAGTGGAATGCGACTAATATTGTTGTCACGCATATCCAGGGTCTGCAGGTGGCTGAGCGACTCAACCCCTTCAGGCCAAGTCAGCAGACCACTGTAGCGTAGATACAAACGCTCAAGGTCAACCATGCGAGTCACCGAAATACGCCTGCCCAAGGGATTTCCCGTTAAATTCAAAGATTTCAACCGGGTCAGTCCCGCCAGAGCCGAAGCGGTTCGCCCGCTCAATACAATATGATTGTCCTGCAAGTTCAAGTTGACCAATTCGGACATACCGGCAATTTCCACGGGCAACTCACTGAGCTGGTTACTTTTCAGGGACAGGATGCGTAAGTTGGGAAACTTTTCCAAAAATGAACCGGGAAACTTTCCATTGGGTGAGTTGCTCAAGTGCAGTGCACTGACATGGGAAAAATCTGCCGATATCTCAGGCAAGCAATCAACTGGCCAACTATTGAGGTTCAGCACATATCCGGTGTGCTCACCCACGCTCACGGTTGCGGTCTGTCGGCGCCAGACATGGAGCAAAGCCTGGCTGATTGCACGCTTGTCCTGGGTCGTCACCAGTACCCGCGGGCCATTGCGCCGCTGACTCCAGACCGGCGAGTCCACCCAGCGCTCAAGATCGCTACGCAAGGTTTGAAGCTCGGCCTTGAACCTGGCCAGTACCCGGGTTGTCAACGCAGGTGAAAGTTCAAGATGGTATAAAAACTGGCTGACCGTTTCCTCACTCATTAACGGAAAAAGATCCATCACAAGATCCTTTATCACCAATGGCCTGCTCGCTTGCGCGGCATGGCCTGAGCGACCGCTGAGCCTGTAGCCTGCCCGCCCATCGGCCAGGCGCATGGGCGATTTGAACCAGGGTTTAACCTGCTGCATCCCCAGCGCATTGGCACTTTGCGCGCGATGACTGGCCGCATGGGATGCAATTTTCCAGCTTAAAAACAACCCTGGGTCAGTGTCGGAAAGCCCAAGCGACATACGCGCGGAAGACGGCAAGGCTTTGGCCACACATCTGCAAAGATAAGGGCTGCTGTATATATCATCTGTCGCGAGGCCCAAAAAATGGTACTCGCCCGCGCTTTTAAAAATCTCCTGGCTGTATCTGGACAACGGATTACCTACGGAGCTCAGTACTTGACCTGTGGCTCTGTCGCGCAATAGCAAGCGCTGACTGGGTGGCCAATCAGGCAAGTGGGTAAGGGTTTGCCATGCCAATGTATTGCTATCAACGTTACTTAGAGCCTCGAAATAGAGTCCCTCCAGTGCCCGGTTCAAACGCAATACCTGCGTGTAGCTGCGCGCCTCTTCCAGGATATGCAGCGGCAGGCGCCCGGTGCTCTGCACTGTTGCCATTTCGGCCGGGGCAAGTTGATCCATCAACTCGCCCATCACACTTGCCGGCAAACTCGGAAACTGTTTTTGCAACAGTTCCATCCGGGCTGTCACCACCTCGCCCCGTTTATACAGATGCGAGAACAAGTCAGACTTTGTAGCTTGGGCAAAGCGACCCAACTGGCGCGCCAATGCCTGTTCCTGTTGCTCAAGGCCATCGACAGATTGCCCCAACAAAACCTCGATTTGCGCCGAGGAGAAAGACTCCAGCGTGGTCTTGAGCAATTCTGCGTTCTTGATCTGGGCTTCGGTAACTTGCAGGCGGGGATGCGAAGACTCCACTTCAGGCCCGTACTCCATGACCATGGACCCGCGCATGTTCACCACGCGTAAAACTCTGTCCGCAGGCCAGCCATCAAGACGAGTCAACAGCTCCAGTTGCAATTGCGCAGTATCGGTAGACACTTTGCCCCCCTGCTGCATTTGTACGATGAAACGTTCGATCATTTGACTCAACTGCACGCGCCTCATGCTGTCTGCCAACGCAGGAGGTGGCGGCAGGTTATCCATGTGCAGCCTGCGCAACGCATCATCACTGGTATTGGATGCAGCCAGCACACGCTCGACCATAGCGTCCGATAACCCTTGGGCCGCAGGGCCCAACCGACGGAACAACTGCATGCGCGACATTTGCATCGGATCATCGAGTTCATGCACCCACGCACCGCTGCCGTTATGCCTGACGCGTGGTGTGTAGGTGTACGGCTCGGTTGGGTGCTGGATATGACACCTTTGTGTCGCAGCATCGATTTTGACCTGGTACACCTTGTCTTCCAGCTTGATAAACTGCTTGTTACCCATGCTATAGAGCCCTCGCGCATCGGGCTCGGCATCACCCAGCGCAAGGTTTGGGTATTGGTAGGGCCTGAGATCCGGCCGCCACAATCGTTTTTGACCTTTAACTGACGTGACTGCAACCAGTGCATCCACGACCGGCGATGGCCTGAGTGTTTTTGCCGCTGCAGTGCTGCTGGCAGCCAGCGCAAAATTCTCGGCAACATCGAACAAGTACTCCAGCGCGGCTGCCCGGTCTCCCCGCTGCCACGCCTTGATGCCGTCATACACCTCAACCCCCAGTTGCATGACACTGGTTACCAGCAAGATCTCACCCAGAACCGGGACAAAACCCAACGCAACCATCAACAAGCTCACCCCCAGATTCAAGAAAGAGGCCTGACGTGCCAAACGACTTTTAGAGTCTTCATCTTCCGTGGGGACGATCAGCAACCTGGCATCATCTTTAATCTTGGCCAGCTGCAGCCCCCAGGCAATCAAAAATGGATCGTCAAACTTGGGCAGATGCCGGGTTTCGGACATCAATGCAGGCTCATTGATGATCGGTGGGCGGCGTAACAACAACGAATCCCAGGTTATATTTTTCAAGTCCGTGCGCCGCATAAACTCGGCGCGGTAACGCAAGGGAACCAAGTGAAAGAAATACGTGGCAAAGACGCTATTTTTTAACCACTCGCGCAGCGTCGCCTTTAATAAATCAAACGACTCGAATTCGTGAAACGCCGTGCCGGAACTGTTCGGCAAATACAGCACGCAGGGCTGCGCCTCTTCGGCCGGTTTTCTCTGCGGCCAAAAAACAATAACTCCGGGAACTTCAAAGCCCATGATTTGAAGCGTGCTATGACCTGAGTGAATATACGAAAAGAGAGCACCAGGCGGAATCAAAAAATTCAATATATAGTTATATGATTGTGTCGTGACCTCCGCCTTCATATAGGCCACATGCAAGGCGCAGGCAAATTCCTGGCGCAGATTCTGCACAAATACAGCTTGCAACTTATACGCCTTTGAATTGGCATTGTCGGCAGGCCAATTATCATCCGCCGGTTCAAACACACGCGTCAAATGCCATTGATATTGCATACCCAGGTTCAGGTCGCGGCAGATCTGCGCAAAACCTTCGGGCTTTAATTCGGCCTGTTCAATCTGCTGCGTACCTCTGAGTGCATAAATGCACGACCCCTGGTCGAAGCCGCCTTCAACAGCCTCAAAAGCCTCATAGTTCTGCAACGCAGCTTGCAGCAGGCTGTGATGACTGACGCTCGATACCAGGTTCAGCTCCAATGACTCAGGTGTGAACTTCTCGGGCAAGGCAAGCTGGATCAGAGAATCAACTAGCCTGAATTGTTGCCGAGCAAAAAACAGCAACAGATTACTCAACAAGCGAACCTGTTTTATGCCATACCTCTTGGGGTCAGCATCTGTCCAGCCACGTGCCTTCAGCGCCTCCTTGAGCAACGGCTCGGCGAACGACTCTATCGGCTTGATTTGGGCCAGCACGCGCGCGACCTCGCGCTGAGCCATTTGCCCTAATTTGAAACTGTTAAGTAATCTTTCGCGCAACGTCGGCGACGCATATTTAAACCAGGGTGCAAGCAACCCCGCAATATAGGTTTCATGCTGGTTTTCAACCGGCACATTCGCCAATCGACGGGCATAGTCGACAACGGATCGTTCAGACTCTGATAACGAATAACTAATAGCATCGGTCATGGTAAAGGCTCGATAGGGATTCGTGCCTTCAGCTTATAGACAACACTAAAAAATAGTCGGCTGAATACTTGATAAAGAATCAGGTTATTTATTAAAAAACATGCTTTAAACGATAATTAACTACCGCACCAGACACAGACGCAGGCGCTGTTGTAACACTTACAACAGCGCCTGACTAATCACCAGAAACGTGATTGGGTCAAACGACTCCACAATGAGTCAACAACATGTTCCGCCGAACTGCTGGCAGCCAGACCCACACGCTCCTGCAAACTTTTGCGCTGGGCATAGTGCAGGTGATACAGCTGTGCATTCGCGGCCCGCTCGGACAAATACTCATCGCTGGTTTTCAATTCGTCGACCAGCTGTTTATCGACCGCAGCAACGCCCAGCCACACTTCGCCGGTCGCCACTTCATCAATCGCCAGCTGCGGGCGGTACTTGGACACGAAGTTCTTGAACAGCTGATGGGTGATATCCAGGTCCTGCTGGAACTTTTCACGACCTTTTTCAGTGTTTTCGCCAAATACCGTAAGCGTTCGCTTGTACTCGCCCGCCGTCAGCACTTCATAATCAATGTCGTGCTTTTTGAGCAGGCGATTGACGTTGGGCAACTGCGCCACCACACCGATGGAACCCAGAATTGCAAACGGTGCACTGATAATCTTCTGGCCGATACAAGCCATCATGTAGCCACCGCTGGCAGCAACTTTATCGATGCAGATGGTCAGCGGAATGCCTGCCTGACGGATACGTGCCAATTGCGACGACGCAAGGCCATAGCTGTGCACCATGCCACCACCACTTTCCAGACGCAGCACCACTTCGTCAGTCGGTCTGGCCAGGGTCAGCAAGGCAGTAATTTCATGGCGCAGGCTTTCTGTCGCCGAGGCCTTGATATCACCGTGAAAATCCAGCACGAAGACATTTGCCTTGGTTTCTGGCTGTTTTTTCAGTTTTTTGTCGGCCTTGGCAGTCTGCTTGCGCAGTGCCTTGAACTGGTCTTTGGACAGCAGCGATTGCTCCAGGCGTTCACGCAGGCCCTTGTAGAAATCATTGAGCTTGGTGACCTGCAATTGCCCGGTAGAACGGCGCCCTTTGCCACGCAATGCAGCAACAGTCACCAGCACCACCACAATGGCGACCACCAGAGTCACGGTTTTAGCCAGAAAACTGGCGTACTCGGCAAGAAATTCCACAGCCTCTCCTTGAAAACGATTGCAGCCCGAGGGTCAGGGCCGCGCAATGATAACCAGCATACCGACGCCAACCGGGGCCTGCCAGCCGTGAAACACCTTGATCAGGGGCATTGGCAGCAATTCAAACAAGCGTATGTTTTTTCATTGACAGCCACTTGCCATCCTCCTAACCTCGCCTGACTTTCAGTGCTCAGGAATGACGCGCACGTGGGCAGCATCTATTTGATCAGACATGGCCAGGCCTCCTTTGGTGCAGATGACTACGACAAGTTGTCACCACTGGGCGTGCACCAGGCGCAAATTGCCGGTAAGCATCTGGCCGAACTGGATTTGCGCTTTGACCGTTGCCTGGCTGGTGATCTGACACGTCAGCAAGACACCGCACGCCATGCCCTGGCACAACTGCACGCCGCCGGGCTGCCCGCCCCTACACTGGAAACAGACGCTGCCTTCAACGAATTCGATGCTTACGCCATCCTTGATGCCCTGCTTCCCGGCTTGCTGCCGGACGAGCCAGAGGCCCTGACGGCGATGAACAATGCCGCCCACAATCCGGCCGAGTTCCAGCGCATTTTCGAACTGATCATCGAGCGCTGGCTCAGTGGCACCTGGGACACCCCCGGCCTGGAAACCTGGCTGGGCTTTGTCGAACGGGTGCAGGGCGGACTGAACCGCCTGCTCGACCTTGCCAAGGGCCAGCAGAACATTGTCGTGTTCACTTCTGCAGGCACCATTACGGCCCTGGTCCACCTATTGACCCGAATTCCGGCCACCGATGCCTTCAAGCTCGGCTGGCAAATCGTCAATACCTCGCTCAGCCAGCTCAAGTTTCATGGCCGCGAGGTCACCCTGGCTTCCTTCAACAGTCATGTGCATTTGCAACTGTTGAAGACGCCGTCACTCATCACCTATCGTTGAGCGTCGGCAACCGTGGCCTTCGGGCCGCCGTACTCCACCCTATATAAGGATCGAACCATGACTTCTGTAGCTGATGCCGTTCAAGCAATGAAAGCCAAATTCAACCCAGCCGCTGCTGCAGGCCTGGACCTGGTTTTTGGTTTCCGCATCGATGAAGACAAACACTTCTCGCTGATCGTCAAAGACAGCACTTGTGAACTCAAAGAAGGTGAAAACCCTGACGCCCAGGTCACCCTGGTGATGGACGGCGAGACCCTGGAAGGCATCGTTAGCGGCGAAACCGATGGCATGCAGGCATTTATGGGCGGCAAACTGCGCGCTGAAGGCGACATGATGCTGGCCATGAAGCTGAGCGAACTGTTCCCGGCCTAAGCCACACGCAGCACCGAAAACCGAAGCCCACGCGCTTCGGTTTTTTTTGCCCTGCGGTTTATTGAGGCAGTGGCCATCAAAGACGCTGATCCCCTGCTAACAGCCCTGCCTATTAAGGCAGCAGCCGACTTGTCGAGACCCGGGCCGCCCATTAGATTAGCGAATGTTGTCAGGCCTCAACTATAAACAGAAGAGATAAACATGGCGCTTACCGACTCGTCCACCCGCATCCGCACCGGCGAAGAACTCGACGCCAGCCGCATTGACCCTTACCTCAAGGCAAATATTCCTGGCCTTGTGGGGGAACCTGCGATCAGCCAGTTCCCCGGCGGCGCCTCGAACCTGACCTACCTGATTGAATACCCGGGTCGAGAGCTGGTGCTGCGCCGCCCGCCTTTTGGCCAAAAGGCCAAATCGGCGCACGACATGGGCCGCGAGTTTCGCATCCTCAATCAGCTCAAGGACGCCTTCCCCTACTGCCCCAGGGCCTACGCCCACTGCTCCGACGAAAGTCTGATCGGCTCCGAGTTCTATGTCATGGAACGGGTCAGGGGCATCATCCTGCGCTCGGATCTGCCGCAGGAACTGGCATTGGGCGCCGACGCCAGCAGAACCCTGTGCAAGAGCTTTATCGACAAACTGGTCGAGTTGCATCGCGTTGACTACAACGCTTGCGGCCTGGCCGATCTGGGTAAGCCGCAAGGCTACGTGCAGCGCCAGATCAGCGGCTGGAGCGAGCGCTACGAAAAGGCCCTGACCCCGGATGCACCCCATTGGCACGCAGTAAAAGACTGGCTGCACGCCAAAATGCCAGCCGACTACCCGACCCCGGCTATCGTTCACAACGACTACCGCTTTGATAACGTGATCCTCGATCCCGCCAACCCGATGCAGATCATCGGCGTGCTGGACTGGGAGCTGACTACGCTGGGTGATCCGCTGATGGACCTGGGCAACACCCTCGCCTACTGGATCGAGGCGGATGACCCAGCACCGGTGCAACTGATGCGGCGCCAGCCGAGCAACGCTCCGGGTATGTTGACCCGCCGCGAATTTGTGGATTACTACGCCGAGCGTTCCGGGATTCAGATAGACAACTACGATTTCTACTACACCTACGGCCTGTTTCGTCTGGCGGGTATCGTTCAACAGATCTACTACCGCTACTACCACGGCCAGACCGCAGACAAACGTTTTGCCCAGTTCATACAAATGAACGCGCTGCTGGAGCAGATGAGCCTCAACGTCATTCGCCGCTCCAGCCTCTAAGCCCCAGATAACAGGGAATCAACATGTCCAGGACTCAACTGTTCGACCTTGATGGCAAAATCGCTTTTGTTTCCGGTGCCAGCCGCGGCATCGGTGAAGCCATTGCCAGGCTGCTGGCCCAACAAGGTGCCCACGTCATTGTCTCCAGCCGCAAACTCGAAGGCTGCCAGCCAGTGGCCGATGCAATCATCGCCGAGGGCGGCAAGGCCACTGCCATCGCCTGCCATATTGGCGAAATGGAACAGATCACTCAGACCTTTGCGCGCATACGCGCAGACTTTGGCCGCATCGATATTCTGGTTAACAACGCCGCGACCAATCCGCAATTCTGCAACGTACTGGACACCGACCTTGGCGCTTTCCAGAAAACCGTCGATGTAAATATTCGCGGCTATTTCTTTATGTCCGTGGAGGCAGGGAAGCTGATGCGTGAGCACGGCGGCGGCAGCATCATTAACGTAGCCTCGATCAACGGCGTATCGCCGGGAGTGTTCCAGGGTGTGTATTCGATGACCAAGGCAGCGGTGATCAATATGACCAAGGTGTTTGCCAAGGAATGTGCAGGGTTCGGCATTCGTTGCAATGCGTTACTACCGGGGCTGACCGACACCAAGTTTGCCTCGGCGCTGGTCAGCAACGACGCCATTCTCAAGACCGCCCTGCAACACATCCCGCTCAAACGCGTCGCCGCCCCCGGCGAGATGGCCGGGGCTGTGCTGTATCTGGCAAGCGATGCATCGAGCTACACCACGGGTATATCGCTGAATGTAGATGGCGGATTTCTGTCCTGATGCCAAGCGCTGCCACGATGATCTGGCAAGCCTCAGACAGCGTGGGCAGCACAATGCCTGCGGTGCAGGCAGCGTGGCGTATCACACCAAACCGGAGCACTATCATCGCGAACAGGCCCGCCGCCGCAGGTTATCCATCATCAGTGCTTGACCGGTCTCCAACGCTTGAACAGGCTGTTGTAACCACTTCTGGCCGTTTGCAGCAAAAGCCCACGCACCTCGGTCAGTGCCGATACCGCCCCTTTGGCAGCCCCCACCCAGGCCCTGGCCCGTGAACTTTGCTGCGCTATCGGCGAACCTGTGACATACGCGGCGATGGCCTCGATCCCGACCCCGGCCCAGTAAACCCACGTCTGATTGAACATCCTGCTCATGCCTCCATGAAACGTGGCCATCCCTGGCGGGATCTGCAGCGTATTGACGTGACGATCCAGCTGAGCAGATTGATGGCCCGCGCGAATGTACGTCCCCGCCGCCCCGTCATAAGCCTCGATCACAGGCGCTATATTCGGCTGCAGTGGCCCTGGCACAAACTGACCATAGACCGCGTTGGGAACAGTAGCCAGGCCATAGGCACCTGCACTCATCATCGTTCGCATGATTCTGGAACTTACCGGGGTCTGCCCCCAGGACACGCTGTCACCGTAACCTCTCAAGGCCTGCTGCAGGACTTCACGTGTAAGTGAGCGCACATGCCCCGCCAGCCTCACTCGAGCCACGGGATCCCAAACCTCATCAGAACCCGCCCCCTCGCTGGCACCTCGCATTTCAAAGCCCCTGTGCGTAACGTTTGCGGCAATAAAACCGATAAAGGGGCTCCAGTGAGTCAAGTTTGCAAAAAGCCCGGTCCCCATGTGCATGACGGCCAGTGCATCAATGGCATTTACCGTACTTCGCAAGGCAACATTGAGCCCGTGAGTCGGTTGACGACCCTCAAACAGGGCCAGGTCGACCCCCACCCCGACAACATTACTGATCCAGGTTGCCAGCCCATCACGAATCGCGGCGGCACTCGAAGCCTGCCACCGCGACCTGATCTGCCTGGACAGCCCGGAGATGGCCGAGTGCAATCCGGCAAACCGGCCAATAGCCGCCTCCGAACTCAGCAGGCCCTGCTCGTCGACCCTGCCGACGGGATTGCCCAGCGCCATCGCGTACAGGTTCATGCCATCAATATCATCGCCCGGATCGGCGCTGATCCAGCGCGCCAGCCACGGTGCGTAATACCGCATGCCGTAATAGTAAAGCCCGCTGGCATCGCGCTCCTTGCCCGAATAGCGAATAAATTTATAACGGGCTTCAAGGGTATTTTTCGTCGCCCACCAGGCAGTGGCTCCATAGGGGTAGTAGCTTTCCTGACTGAGTAACCGCCCAGAGCCATCCAGCTCCAGCATGCTGCAGCCCAAATGGTCCGAGAGGCTCAAACGCATGTGTTCGTTATCGATGCTTTCGGGGCGCCCCTTCTCCCACTGCAATATGCTCGCGCTATTGAGATCACCGGCCACCGTCAGCACATTCAACCATTCACCCGTGGCGCTGTTGCGCCGGACTTCGAGACCGGGCAAGTAATACACCTCTTCACGACGGAGCTGACGATGGCCATGGGACTGTCTGATTTTAAGCGCCCTTGCCCCGCTGCTGTCGTAGACATAGACCTCATCATCGTTGGCACCGTCCTGGCGTGTGACACGGGTAACTCGCTGCAATTGATTGCGCAGGGTCCAGCTCAGCCACTGCCCCGGTTCGAGTACCTGCTGGTTGCCATTCGCGTCAAAGCCACTGGCCAGCCCGGGGCGGGCGGGCAGCCCCGACTTTTGTTCAAGGCCGTGATTGCTGTGGTCAGCCACGTTCATCTGTCGCGTATAGCCGGAACCGTGGCTGGGCATGTGTTGCAGCCGGGCAAGATTGCCGCCTGCATCGTAGGTATACGACTGACGGTAGTTACGCATACGCTGACCGTTGGCCGCACCCAGGCCCGCAGCAACGGGCAGCTGCGGGCCATTGAGATTGCTGGCGTTTTCACGGCCCGTGGCTTCTATCAGTTGGTAGAGCGAGTCGTAGGTATAAGTGCTCAATGCTTGCAGCCGGGTATTATCAGACCACAGCACAGGTTGCGCTGCATCACGGATATTCAGCACATTGCCAACCCGGTCATAGACATAGTTCAAGTCCTGCAAGGCTTCACCCGGATTACTGGTGCGCCATGTTTTCAGTTGCTGCAGGCGGTCATCCAACGGGCTGTAGGCCAGGGCACGCACTACCCCGTTGCCCGACCGTTCAACTTCTATCTGGCCGCTCGCGTTATAGGATCTTTGCTGCACCACACTGTGCTGGCGACCGCTGCCGAGATTGACCATCACCGCAGCCAGCAGACCGTCCACATCATGGCGCATACGCTGCCGATTGCCCTGGGCATCGATTTGCTCAACCAACTGGCCCACAGCATCACGGCGCCATTGAGTGCGCCAGCTTCGGGATTCAAGGTGCTGCTCACGCAACCCGGCCTGCGGCGACCAGTTGGGCGCTTGGGATGCGTCACGTACGAATCGCCGTGACTGACTCGTCACCTGCCCCAGCAGGTCATAGCCCTCAAACCACAGCGTGCCGGCAGGGTCGTCATGACGGATCAGCCGGGCGCAGCCATTTTGGCGCGCATGCACAGCGCTGTTGTCGGCATAGGTCAGACGCTCGACACAATGCGCACCCTCAGTTCCGGCGCCTTGTTCGAATACGGCGCTCAGGCGCAGCAGTTCATCGTATTCCCAGATGCTGCGGGTACCCCGGGCATCCCAACTAAAGCGCAGTTGCCCGCCCGCCCCTGCCAGGCTGATACGCACGCCGCGGTCAACACTGTCGCTGCGCAGCAGGCGCCCCGACAGCGAAGATCGATTGCGCTGATTGGGCACCGTAGTCGGATTTTTACGGCGCAATGCCACCAGACGCGGATCCCACTGTTCGGTCAAAAAACCGCTGGGGCCAAACACCTGGCGGCTGATCCGCGCTTCAGGTTCCTGCGCCGCAGTGCGCCGATGACAGGCCACCGTGCAGATGGCCAGCCCGCGAGGGTCATAAGCGGTTAGCAAGGGAGTATGGCGATGCAAGGCTTGGGGCATAAATCAGCTTCCTGAACTGCACAATAATTAAAAAGTGTAGTGATCAGAATGCTTGCCCCACGGGCCAGAGCGGACAGGCTTTGTATCCAGATAAGTTAAATTACAGCAGAGCCAGCCGTTTCAGATGGCTGCCGCTTCCCCCGCCTTACAGCGCGCTGCCTGATGACGTGCATTCACCGCTATCAGGCAGCGCTCGGCCTCTTGCACCATCTCGTCGATCAGGCTCTGGCAACTTTTCAGTTCGCCAATGGCAGCGGCCACCTGCCCGCTGGACAAAATCCCCTCATCCGGTACGCCATCCACCATCGAGCGCTGCAACAGCACCGGCTGATTGGCCGCCATCACCGTCTGCGACAGCGCAGCAGGGTCTTCTTTTATTGATTTGGCAAATACACCGAGCATATGCCCAAGGCTCATGCCGGTGTGTTGCTTCCAGTGCCAGGCGCTGCCCAGGGCAATGCGCAGGCGGCCAAAGGCACCGGCTTTTTCCAGACGATTGATAAAAGCGTTTTCGATCATGCGGTGGCGCATGCCATCCACTGCCGTCGTCACGCGAATCTGCTGTGGGTCGGTCACTTTCACGTAGCGCTCCAGCGTCGCGATCGGGGTTGGCGACTCCTGGGTCATCAGGAACCGCGTGCCCATGGCCACCCCGGCCGCACCTGTGGCC
>NZ_WIVQ01000327.1:0-259 GCF_009600545.1 Pseudomonas sp. FSL R10-1339
GGCCCGCGCTGCGCGCAGCCAGACCAGGTCGGCACGCATGCCATCCACCGCGGCGGCAAAACAGCGCTCAGTTACAACAGCCAGAGACTGATCATCCAGAGCGATGCTGCCCAGCCGTTCACGGGCCTGCTGGCAGCGCTCGCGCAAGGTCGTTTGCGCCTCATCCCATTGCGCGCAAAACTTCTGCGGATCAGCGTCAAAGGCCAGGCGCCGGCGGATGATTTCGCTGCGTTCTTCCGGTTGCGGCTGGCCGCTGAGC
>NZ_WIVQ01000328.1:0-259 GCF_009600545.1 Pseudomonas sp. FSL R10-1339
GGTAGCTGCGGGAGATCGTAACGAAGGTGTAATTGTCCTGGACATCCTGAGACTCCGGAGTCTCTTCTGGTGATGCAACCATGCTCATATTGAGATCCTGCTTGCTTTAAATGGTGATCTCGAATGATACACTTGATGATGACCCTTTGAAAACAGAGTCTCACCAGCTATGAGACTGCCCAGTCTCACCAGCTATGAGACTACCCCTAAAAAAAAACCTTTAAAATCAGCAGGTTGCAATACCCCCCCTTCTATATCC
>NZ_WIVQ01000329.1:0-257 GCF_009600545.1 Pseudomonas sp. FSL R10-1339
GAGCTGGACCACGACAACCTGCCCTCTGAAACGATCTAGCCCGGCAAGCCCGATCTCTACCACGCTTATCAGGCGACGTTGCTGCCGCGCCTGCCTCTGGCGATCAGTCTGGCCAGTGCGCTGAAATTGCGTTGCTGAATCACAGGCCGAGCAAGAGTAAAAACAGGCCGCCTTGCAGCATTTTTTTGTGGAAAGTACGGGGGCCTCTCAGCAGGGCTTGCTGCGCGGCCTCCAGCAGCTCTGGACGGTGCTGCGCG
>NZ_WIVQ01000330.1:0-254 GCF_009600545.1 Pseudomonas sp. FSL R10-1339
CGCTGGACGCGCAGAGCGTGGCCGAGCAAATCAGGGGCGCGACCGTACCGGCGAAGCCATCCAGAAGCAAATAAATGCGCTGGGCGTGGAGCGTTTCGAGGTGGGAATTCGCGAAGCCAAGACCGGCCAAATGATGAACCGCGAATGGAGCCGCGCCGAGGTGGAGCAGTCCGCCGCATGGCTCAAACGCATGAACGCCAAGGGCAACGACATTTATATCAGGCCAGCAGGGGAGCATGGGCTAGTGCTGGTGG
>NZ_WIVQ01000331.1:0-252 GCF_009600545.1 Pseudomonas sp. FSL R10-1339
GGAAAGGATGGCTGGTTGAAGGTGCTCAGTGTGCCAAGGGTGGGGGACGGTTGGCTATTTTTGCAGCGTCTCCCTAACTCTCCATTTTTGCTAAAGTTAATTTCAAAATTACGCTTTGCAAAGCTCTCAGTCTGTTGCAGCAATTTGAACATTGCGCCGCCACTATTTTGCATGGCTAGGCTCTGTACGTAAAGTATTGTCGCAAGCACCGCATAGCGCAGGCCAATGAGACCATCGCCGCAAAACTTGTTG
>NZ_WIVQ01000332.1:0-252 GCF_009600545.1 Pseudomonas sp. FSL R10-1339
TATGACGTTAAGTCGATTGGGGCCTGGCAATCCTCATCTCGACACCATTCTGGAAAGCGAAGCCCAGCTCTTGCGCCACTACGGTGTCGAAGCAGGCAAACAACTGCTGGACGTGTGGCACCACCCCGACGACGAAGCGATAGCCGTGTATGACAGCACCGGCCAATTGCTGGCCGGATTGCCCATTGAACACCCGGTCTTCGAGCAAACGGTCATCAGTAAAGAGGGCATGAGCCTGTCGCTGAGGTCGAC
>NZ_WIVQ01000333.1:0-252 GCF_009600545.1 Pseudomonas sp. FSL R10-1339
GTCGCCAAAACCCTAAAAAAAGCCTACGCGGGCCATTCCGCCACGATGTCCGGCCATGACTATCAGCGTGTATATGCTCAGATGCTGGCGAAGTTCACCGCTGATAGTCAGCGCCGCCCCAGCATCAAAGCCAACAACCAGGCATTGCGTGTGCGCGAGAAACAGGCGCAGAAGGCGGACATCGCCGCGCAGTTTGCACAGCACGCGCCGAAGCCGCGTCCTTTGCCTCCTACTCCTACTCCTACCTTAGCC
>NZ_WIVQ01000334.1:0-249 GCF_009600545.1 Pseudomonas sp. FSL R10-1339
GTAGTTCAGTCGGTTAGAATACCGGCCTGTCACGCCGGGGGTCGCGGGTTCGAGTCCCGTCCGCTGCGCCATATTTGTACAAATCAGGTTCGCCTGGTTTGCGATTGAAAAGCACCGAAGCTCTTCAGTCACAGGTTTTAAAAGTTTCAAACGGACGCAAGTCCGAGCGATACGCAGCGGTAGTTCAGTCGGTTAGAATACCGGCCTGTCACGCCGGGGGTCGCGGGTTCGAGTCCCGTCCGCTGCGCC
>NZ_WIVQ01000335.1:0-249 GCF_009600545.1 Pseudomonas sp. FSL R10-1339
CAAACGCACCGCCACGTTGGCCGCACCATAACCGGCATAGCCGTTTTTGCGCTGTAACAGCTCGAAAAAGAATCGCCCTTCAAACGGTTCGGTATACACATGGAACAACTCGCCGCCATTGGCATCACGGTCATACAACACGTTGTAATAGGCCAACTCGCTCAAAAACTCATCATCAAAATCGAAACGGGCCGCCAAGTCATCGTAGTAGTTGAGCGGGATGTCCAATAACGGCACGCCCGCCTCTTT
>NZ_WIVQ01000034.1:0-46784 GCF_009600545.1 Pseudomonas sp. FSL R10-1339
GGCTGGGATTGGCCATTGCGCGACGGGCGGCGGAACGCCATGGCGGGCGGCTGATGCTGGGCAATCACCCGGATGGCGGATTTGTTGCCACCCTGGAGTTACCGCTGAAACCGGACGGTAACCTGTAAAGGTTTCGCAGCAATTTGATCGCGTAGCAGCTGCCGTAGGAACGAGGCTGCGTCCGATTGCAAAGCAATCGTAAAATCAGAATCCGCGGTTTAACTGAATAATCGCGTGCGCTGATTTTGCGGTGGCTACGCCGCCGAACGCAGCCTTGTTCCTTCGGCAGCTGCTACGGATATTGGTACAGGGCTACTTAACCGACCACGCCTGCACAAACTCGGCGCTGTCCACCTTGGGCGCAACGCGCAACTCGTTCTGCGGCGTGCCCAAATACAGGAACGCCACCACTTCCTCGCCCTCACCCAGCCCCAAACCCTTGGCCACATGCGGTGCATACGACAACTCGCCGGTGCGCCATACCGCGCCAATGCCCTGGGCATAAGCTGCCAGCTCAATGGCATGGGCCGCACAGCCCGCGGTAATCAGCTGTTCAGCCTTCGGCACCTTGAAGTGATCCTGCAAACGGGCAATCACTACCACCACCAAAGGGGCGCGCAAGGGCATGGCGCGAGCCTTGTCCAGGGCGGCCTGGGTCACTTCGCCACCTTGGGCCAGCACGGCCTCGGCGAGGATTTCACCCAGCTGATTGCGCGCAGCGCCTTCAACCGTCAAAAACCGGTAAGGACGCAACTGACCGTGGTCCGGCGCACGCAAGGCGGCGGCGAAAAGTACTTCACGTTGCTCAGCCGTTGGCGCCGGATCGAGCAGGCGCGGGGCAGAAACACGGTTGAGCAAAGCGTCGAGAGCCTCCATTGGCCACCTCCTGAAGAAAATGTGCAGCTATTCTAACGGTATCTCCCGAAGGCTTGGCGGTTTACATAGCTCGGACCACAGGTAGAATGGCGCCCCTCTTTCATCCCCGAGCTGACTTCATGGCGTTGCCGACATTACGCATCATCGGTTTCATTATCGGCATCTTCCTGATTACGCTCGCGATCAGCATGGCCGTGCCCATGCTGACCCTGGTGATTTACGACCACCTGGGCGACTTGCCATCCTTTTTGTGGGCCAGCCTGATTACCTTCATTGCCGGCCTGGCGCTGGTCATACCGGGCCGCCCCGAGCAGGTGCATCTGCGCCCCCGGGACATGTATCTGCTGACTGTGTCCAGCTGGGTGGTGGTGTGCATCTTCGCCGCACTGCCGTTTTTGCTGACGCAGCACATCAGCTATACCGATTCTTTTTTTGAAAGCATGTCCGGTATCACTGCCACCGGCTCTACGGTGTTGAGCGGCCTGGACACCATGTCCCCCGGCATTCTGATGTGGCGCTCGATGCTGCACTGGCTGGGCGGCATCGGCTTTATCGGTATGGCGGTAGCCATCTTGCCCCTGCTGCGTATCGGTGGCATGCGCCTGTTCCAGACCGAGTCTTCTGACCGCTCCGAAAAGGTCATGCCGCGCTCACATATGGTGGCCCGCCTGATTGTCGCCACCTACGTCGGCATCACCATTCTGGGCAGCCTGGCGTTCTGGTGGGCGGGCATGAGCGTGTTTGACGCGATCAACCACGCCATGTCGGCCATTTCCACCGGCGGTTTCTCGACCTCCGACCAGTCGCTGGCCAAGTGGTCGCAACCGGCGGTGCACTGGGTCGCCATTGCCGTGATGATCATGGGTAGCTTGCCGTTTACCTTGTATGTGGCCACCCTGCGCGGTCATCGCAAGGCCCTGATCAAGGATCAGCAGGTACAAGGCTTGCTCGGCTTGCTGGTCGTGACCTGGTTCGTACTCAGCATCTGGTTGTGGTGGACTACCAACATGCCGTGGTGGGACGCCTTCCGCCATGTCGCGCTCAACGTGACCTCGGTAGTAACGACCACGGGCTTTGCTCTGGGTGACTACAGCCTGTGGGGCAATTTCTCGCTGATGTTGTTCTTCTACCTGGGCTTTATCGGCGGTTGCTCGGGCTCGACTGCAGGCGGGATCAAGATTTTCCGCTTTCAGGTCGCCTATATCCTGCTCAAGGCCAACCTTAATCAACTGATCCACCCGCGGGCGGTGATCAAGCAGAAGTACAACGGCCACCGCCTCGACGAAGAAATCGTACGCTCGATCCTGACCTTTTCGTTTTTCTTCGCCATCACCATCTGCGTGATCGCGCTGGCCCTGTCGCTGCTGGGACTGGACTGGATGACCGCCCTGACCGGCGCCGCCAGCACGGTGTCGGGCGTAGGGCCAGGGCTGGGCGAGATCATCGGGCCGTCCGGCAACTTCGCCAGCCTGCCAGATGCGGCCAAGTGGATTTTGTCATTGGGCATGTTGCTTGGGCGACTGGAGATCATTACCGTGTTTGTATTGTGCATTCCGGCATTTTGGCGGCACTGATCCACAGAAGAGACCTGTCATGGACCAAATCCTGTCACTGCGCCATTACCGCCACGACCTGATTGCCCATAGCCATGAACATGCGCAGGTGGTGATCAGCTTGTCGGGCAAGCTGGATTTCGAAGTCGAGGGCCGGCCCAGCCTGCTGCGCCAGCAACAGCTGATGGTCGTGCCTGCGGGCGCCCACCACACCTGTGGCAGCCCGCAAGGCAGCCACTGCCTGGTGCTGGACGTGCCTGGTGACAACTGGCTGGGCCAGTCCCTGGGTGGGCACGCCGATGCCAGCCGCCGATTGCTCGACAACCCCGCACAGCTGCCTCTCGACCCGAAACAGCATCAACTGGTCGACTGGCTCGCCACCAGCCCGATAAACGACCCGTTGATTGCTCGCCAGGGTGCGATTCTGCTGCTCGCCAGCCTGGCTAACCTTGCCGGTGAACGGGCGCAACCCAAACGCCTGCCCTACGCGGCCATGGATGCCTATATTGAGCAGAATACTGCCTACCCGTTACAGGTTGCGGATCTTGCTCAAATTGCAGGCTTGTCCTGCGCCCGCTTGCACAGCCGCTTTGCCAGCGAGTGCGGGCAAACGCCAATGGACTACATCCGCCAGCGACGCCTGCGCAGTGCCCTGACGCTGCTGCGCCAAAGCGCCCTGGCCATAGGCGAAATAGCCAGCCGCGTTGGCTACAACTCGCAAAGCGCGTTCGCCGCCGCCATGCTGCGCGAATTCGGCGCCTCGCCTTCGGTGCTGAGGCGCGAGTCTGGCGACAACTGACGCCAGTGTCGCGACAGACAGCTCCCTGCCCTGCCCCGTAGACTGCACGCCTTGCCTGTATTGAACCAAGGATTGCAATGACTCCGCGTACTGCCCTGGGCGCCCTGCATATCGGCGCTTTGATGTTTGGCCTGACTGGCGTGTTCGGCAAACTTGCCGCTGCATCGGCTTCGATCATCGTATTTGGCCGCGCCGCTTTCGCAGTGCTGGCATTGCTGTGCTTCACCGCGCTGGCCAAACGCAGCGCCTGGTACCGACTAACCCTGCGCGACGCCCGCAGTTTGCTGCTGAGCGGTGTGCTGCTGGCCGGGCACTGGATAAGCTTTTTTGTCTCGGTAAAAATCGCCGGGGTCGCGATTGCAACCCTGGGCTTTGCCAGTTTCCCGGCGTTCACGGTGATTCTGGAAGGACTGATTTTTCGCGAACGCATTCGTCCCAACGAAATAGTTCTGGTGGCGCTGGTCAGCATCGGGCTGATCCTGGTCACGCCAAGCTTTGACCTGGCCAGCCAGGCCACCGAAGGGCTGCTGTGGGCCGTCGCTTCCGGGTTGCTGTTTTCACTGCTGTCGCTGAACAACCGCGCCAACTCGGGGCGGATGCCCGCCGTGCAGGCCGCCATGTGGCAAAACGCGGTGGTCGCGTTGTGCCTGCTGCCCTTTGCCGGCCCGGGATTGAGCGAAGTCCGCCCGCTGGACTGGCTATGGATCGGTCTGCTCGGGGTGTTTTGCACCGGCGTGGCACACAGCCTGTTCGTCGCCAGCCTGGCAGTAATCAAGGCGCGCACTGCCGCCGTGGTCTTTGCCATGGAACCGGTCTATGGCATCACCCTGGCATGGTTGCTGTTCCACGAAACACCCACGCTGCGCATGTTGCTGGGCGGTGTACTGATAATCGTCGCCATCGTGGTGTCGAGCCGCATGCGCAGCGGCCCCGCACCCGATAAGGCAGGGCTGGACGCCGCCGCTCACTGAGCCCGGTCGTTGTGCCCCAGGTCGCGCTGCGGGTCAATTTGGTCACGCACTCGCTGCTTGAGCACCTTGGCTTCGGGAAAGCCGCCGTCAGCCTTGCGTTCCCAGATCTGCACACCGTCGCAGGTGATGCGAAACACCCCACCGGTGCCAGGCTCCAGCACGACCCGGCCCAGGTCTTCGGCAAAGGTGCTGAGCAACTCTTGAGCCAGCCAGGCGGCACGCAGCAGCCACTGGCATTGGGTGCAGTAGGTAATGACAATTTCGGGTTTATTGATCGACATGATTTCAAAGGCTCTTGAAAGGAAGGCGCCGCTATAATAGCCGCCTTTCTCGCTTGCCCAGAGACTCATGATGCGCCGCCTGCTCTGTTGTTTGTTCCTGTGTCTTTGCCCTTTGGTGCTGTTTGCCGCCGAAGCCGCCAAACCCAAAGTCGGCCTTGTGCTGTCCGGCGGCGCGGCCCGTGGCCTGGCCCACGTTGGCGTATTAAAGGCCCTGGAAGAACAGGGCATTCATATCGATGCCATCGCGGGCACCAGCATGGGCGCAGTGATTGGCGGTCTGTATGCCTCCGGCTACAAAATCGATGAGCTGGAAAAACTCGCGCTGAGCATCGACTGGCAAGAGGCCCTGTCCGATGCGCCGGAGCGCGAAGACATACCTTTTCGGCGCAAGCAGGATGACCGCGACTTTCTGGTCAAGCAACAACTCAGTTTCCGCGACGATGGCAGCCTGGGCCTGCCATTGGGCGTGATTCAGGGCCAGAACCTGGCATTGCTGCTCGAAAGCCTGCTGGCACACAGCAGTGATGTGCGCGACTTCGACAAACTGCCAATCCCGTTCCGCGCCGTGGCCACTGATATCGTCAATGGCGAAAAAGTGGTGTTTCGCAAAGGGCATCTGCCCCAGGTGATCCGCGCCAGCATGTCAATCCCGGCGGTATTCGCCCCGGTCGAGATCAACGGCCAGCTGTTGGTCGATGGCGGCATGGTCGACAATATCCCGGTGGATGTGGCCCGGGAGATGGGCGTGGACATGGTCATTGTGGTGGATATCGGCACCCCGTTGCGGGGGCGCAAACAACTCAACACCGTGTTCGACATCCTCAACCAGTCGATCACCCTGATGACCCGAAGCAATTCAGAAGTGCAGCTGGCATCATTGAAGCCTGACGATATTTTGATTCAGCCCGCCCTGGCCAGCTATGGCGCCACTGATTTTGGCCGCTCACTTGACATCATCAATGCAGGCTACAGGGCCACGCAGGTGCTTGAGAAACGCCTCGCCAGCCTGCGTCAACCTACGGACGTGCAACTGGCTGAAGCCCGCACCCCCGAAGAACGCACTCCGGTGATTACCGCGATCAAGATCGAAAACGACTCGAAAATCGGCGATTCGGTAATCCGCTACTATATTCGCCAGCCCATCGGCGAGCCCCTGGACCTGGGCCGCCTGCAACGTGACATGGGCACGTTGTACGGGCTCGATTACTTCGATCAGGTGCAATACCGCGTGGTGCACAAGGGCAAGGAGCGCACCCTGGTCATCAGCGCCAAAGGCAAGCGCAGCGGTACTGACTACCTGCGCCTGGGGCTGAACCTGTCGGACGACATGCGCGGCGACAGCGCGTTCAATATTGGTGCCAGCTACCGAGTCAACGGCATCAACCGGCTGGGTGCCGAATGGCTGACGCGGGTGCAGATTGGCGACAAGCAAGAGCTGTACAGCGAATTTTACCAGCCCCTGGATGCCGGCTCGCGCTACTTTGTCGCCCCCTATATCCGCGCCCAGTCACAAAACGTGGAAATCATCGACGAGAACGACCCTATTGCCGAGTACCGGCTGGAGCGCTATGGCTTTGGTCTTAACTTTGGTCGCCAAATCGGTAACAGCGGTGAAATTCGCCTGGGCATCGGTGAGGCATGGGGCAAGGCTGACGTACGCATCGGTGAGCGCGACATGCCAAGCCTCAACTTCAAAGAGGGATCCTATGATTTGAAGTACTCATTCGACTCACTGGATAACGTGTACTTCCCCCATTCAGGAGAAGACATCAGCCTGAGCCTGCGCCAGTTCGACCCGAGCCTTGGCTCGGATGAGCGCTATCGACAGTGGGAATTCAAACTGGACAAAGCCATGAGTTCAGGCCCCAATACCTGGATATTGGGCGGGCGTTACGGACGTACTCTGGACAAGACTGAAATTGTCACCTCGAGCTTCTTGCTCGGCGGGGCACGACAACTCTCGGGTTTCAGGGAAGATGCGATTTCGGCACAGAATATAAGCCTGATGCGCGCCGTTTATTATCGTCGCCTCACGCCCCGCTCGTATTTGCCGTTTGATTTTCCGTTGTATGCCGGCGCTTCTCTGGAGCGCGGACGTGCCTGGAACAACGACAACGAGTACAACAGCGGCTATATCAATGCGGCGAGCATTTTTATCGGCTTTGACACGCCGCTGGGGCCGCTGAACTTCAGCTACGGCTTCAACGATGATGACCAGAAAGCGCTGTATCTGAACCTGGGGCAGACGTTCTGACGGCTAGAAAACAGACTACTGTGGGAGCGAGCCTGCTCGCGATGCTGGCAGCGTGGTCTTTTAGACAGGCCGCAGTGATGCCATCGCGAGCAGGCTCGCTCCCACAACAGGGATGTGTGAGATCAGTTCTTTTCGAGGTTATCCAGTATCCGCTTGTGCACACGCAGGCAAATGCGCGCTTCTTCTTCATCAATACCCACGAACAGTTCCTGACGCAACGCCGTGGCAATCGCTTCGATCTGTTCGATCAGCGGGCGGGCAGAATCACTCAAGACGATTTTTTTCGCACGGCGGTCTTCAACCACCGCGTGACGCTGCACCAGCCCCTGCGCCTCGAGGCTGTCAAGCAGACGAGCCAGTGTCGGACCTTCAACGCCAACGCTCTGGGCCAGCTCGCGCTGCGTGGGCGCCTCGTCAAAACGGGCCAGATGCAAAAGCACCAGCCAGCGTGCCTGGGACAGGCCCAGGCCAGCGAGACGACGATCCAGCTCGGCACGCCAACCACGGGACATTTGGGCCAGTTGCATACCAAAACGGTGTTGATCGGTTAACGGCATAAAAAACTCAATGTTTAGACTGAAAATAGAGTGAAACTAATTATTAGTCAGCTAAGCATGCCGTTTGCTCATAGGCAAGGCCTATAAGTCAATCAATCGTTACATAATCCCCGTAATAGCTAGATTTCAAACTCCGATTGCAGGGCTGCACGCACGCAATACAGCACGCCCTCAGGTACTCGCCCCTTGAACTGCTCGGCGATGCTGGCCACACTCGGCAGCTCGCCTTCACCATCGAGGAATGCATCCTGTACTTCCTCCATCAGCTCTTCAGGCAAGTCCAGTGCCTGCTCCAGCGACAGCTCCTGACGACCTATGGCTTCGGCCAGCATGGTGTAAACGTTCTTTTCCGAGCACTGCAATTGCCCGCTGATCTGCAGCGGAGTCATGCCGGCGCGGGCCAGGCTGATCAATTCGTGGCGGATATCGGCCACCACCTTCGGTGTTTCGCCCTGCCCGCCCAGCACTTCGAGGAATGCCTCTCCATAACGCTCCAGCTTGCGTGCACCGACACCGCTGACCCTGGCCATCTCGGACATCGAGGTGGGCTGGCTGCGCAGCATTTCGAGCAGCGTGGAGTCGGGGAAGATGACATAGGGCGGTACGCCGTGCTCCTCGGCCAGTTTGCGGCGCAGGGCACGCAGGGCTTCCCACTGTTCGCGCTCTTCGCCACGCACCAGCTGGCTGGCCGGGCTGGCAGAGCTGCTCTTGACCGAGGTTTGCGGCTTGAGCTCGCGACGCAGCTCCAGGGTCACTTCGCCACGTAGCAACGGCCGGCAGCTGTCGCTCAGGCGCAGGCCGCCGTAGCCTTCAATATCGATGTCAGCCAGACCACGGGCCACCAGCTGGCGGAACAGCGTGCGCCACTCGCCTTCGGCGCGGGCTTTGCCCACACCAAAAACAGATAGATGTTGATGGCCAAAGCTGCGGACTTTTTCGTTTTCGCGACCCAGCAACACGTCGATCAAGTGTCCGGTACCATAACGTTGGCCCGTGCGATAAATCGCTGACAGCGCCTGACGCGCTGGTTCGGTGGCATCCCAGGTCTGCACGCCGTCCACGCAGTTGTCGCAATGCCCGCAAGGTTGTGGCATTTCTTCATCAAAGTAAGCGAGCAGGGTCTGACGGCGGCAGCGGGTTTCTTCGCACAGCGACAGCATGGCGTCGAGTTTGTGGTGCTCCAGACGCTTGTGTCGCTCGTCGCCTTCGGAGTTTTGCAGCATCTGCTTGAGCATCACCACGTCTTGCAGGCCGTAGGCCATCCAGGCATCCGCCGGCAGACCATCACGGCCTGCGCGGCCGGTTTCCTGGTAATACGCCTCTAGCGACTTGGGCAAGTCCAGATGCGCAACGAAACGCACGTTGGACTTGTCGATGCCCATACCGAACGCAATGGTGGCTACCATGATCAGCCCTTCCTCGTTGAGGAAGCGCTTCTGGTTGGCAGCCCGGGTGTCGCTGGGCAAGCCGGCGTGATACGGCAAGGCCGGGAACCCCTGATCGCAGAGGAACTGCGCGACTTCATCGACTTTTTTACGGGACAGGCAGTAGACGATGCCCGCATCGCTGCGACGCTCCGACAAGAACGCCAGCAACTGCTTGCGCGGCTGCTCTTTGGGCACGATGCGATAGAAAATATTGGGACGGTCGAAGCTCGACAAAAAGCGTTCGGCATTCTGCAAATGCAGGCGAGTGACGATCTCTTCGCGGGTGCGCTTGTCGGCCGTGGCCGTCAGGGCAATTCGCGGCACAGTGGGAAACACTTCAGCCAGTTGGCCCAGCTGCAGGTATTCAGGGCGGAAGTCGTGGCCCCATTGCGATACGCAGTGAGCTTCGTCGATGGCAAACAAGGCGATGTCCAGGCTCTGCAAAAACGCCATCATGCGCGGCTGCACCAGACGCTCCGGCGCAAGATAGAGCATCTTGACTTCGCCGCGCTTGATACGGTTGGCCAGCTCGCGCTGCTGCTCGGCACTCAGGGTCGAATTCAAGGACGCCGCGGCCACCCCGAGTTCTTCAAGGGTCGCGACCTGGTCGTCCATCAAGGCAATCAGCGGCGATACCACCACGGCCAGGCCATCGCGCAGCAAGGCCGGCACCTGGAAGCACAAGGACTTGCCGCCGCCGGTGGGCATCAGCACCAGGGCGTCGCCACCATTGGCCACGCGCTCAATAATGTCACCCTGGCGGCCACGGAAACTGTCGTAGCCGAAGATGTCTTTGAGTACGCGTTGAGCCTGTTCGAGCATAGAAACTCCAGAAATCGCCGAAACACCCCTGCGCCAGCACGATCCGCCACGCCCGCAAGCCTCTAAAAGGCTCGGACCCAGGCCACCGGTACGCGACATTTAACGCAGGGCATCACAAAACGCGGCAGTATACCCGAGCACTCCCCCGCTGCGGGGGGTGTAATTGCAACACCGATAACCGGGAACTGATGGCAAATGTGCCCTGCGACTGGCTTGGAAGCTCAAGAAAGCCTAGAATTCACTATCGTTTATTTACTAGGTAACACTTAATGTCCTTCGCTGAGCAACTAACCCGCCTGCAAGCCTTCCTCGACGCCGACGAGCTGCATGACGAGGCGCTGGACTACGTGGCCACCCACGGCTATCTGACTGCCCTGTCCATCTGTTCCGAGGAAGTGCCAGAGCGCGAATGGATCGACGCGATCTTCTCCGAAGCCCCGCACTACAAGGACGACGCCCAGCGCGCCGAAATCGAAGGCACGCTGATCCAGCTCAAGGCACATATCGCTCGCCAGTTGGCATCCGATGAAGAGTTCGAATTGCCATGCGACCTGGATCTGGGCGACGAGCCGGATGATTCCGACCTGCGCGGCTGGTGTGTAGGCTTTATGGAAGGCGTATTCATGCGCGAAGCCGCCTGGTTCGAAACCGCCGAAGAAGAAGTCAGCGAAATGCTGCTGCCAATCATGGTGGGCTCGGGCCTGTTCGATGATCAGCCAGAATTCGAAGACATCGCCAAAGATGCCAACCTGATGGACGACATGATCGTTCAGATTCCGGAAGCGCTGACCGCCCTGTACCTGCTGTGCCAAGCGCCAGACGAAAAGCCGGCGATCCTCAAACCGCGCCACCACTGATCCTTTAGTGGTTCAGCCCCCACTCAGCAACCGCCCGCGGTTGCTGCGCTACGCTTTGTTTGCCATTGGCTGGCTGAGCGTAGCCCTGGGGGTGATCGGCATATTTCTGCCGGTACTGCCTACAACCCCCTTTCTGCTATTGGCTGCCGCATGCTTTGCGCGCAGTTCGCCGCGTTTTTATCAATGGCTGGTCGAGCACCCACGGCTCGGGCCATGGATCCGCGACTACCTGGACGGTAATGGCATCCCGCTCAAGGGCAAGGTCTACGCCATTGGCCTGATGTGGCTGAGCATTGGCCTGTCCTGCTACCTGGTACCCTTGCCATGGGCCCGGGGCTTTATGCTGACCAGTGCCGTGCTGGTGAGCATCTACATCCTGCGACAAAAAACCCTCGAAAAACCCTGAAACCCTGTGGGAGCGGGCTTGCTCGCGATCGCCCCAACTCGGTTTCCCTGACATACCCCGCCACCTGCATCGCGAGCAAGCCCGCGCCCACAGATTACGACTTGTGCCCGTGATTTTTCAGATAGGTATCGGCGCCCATCGCTTCGATCTGGCCTTCAATCAGCGCCTCGAACGGGCGCAGCAACGGCGTGAACGAGGTGGCCGGCTCCAGAATTTCCAGCGCCTGCACAATCGCTTCCAAAGTAGACAGGGCACCCGGCCCCGGCGCCTTGCGCAACCGGTAACGTGACACAGCGCCCTCGGGCAACGTCACCCGCGGCAATTGCGCCAGCAGCGGATTAAGGTGCAGCAACTTGCGCGCTTTGCGCCAGGTGCCATCGGGTACCACCAACAGCAACGGCAGGTCTTGCTCGCCGACAACATCGGCCACGATCAGTTGCGCATCGTCACCGGGGAACAATAACCGCGCCCGATACCCCGGCGGGTTGAGCAAGGTTGCCAAATCTTCGAACACCTCGCCAACCACCAATTGTGCGTTGGTCAGCCCCAAGGCTGCCAGTCGGGCGGTGTTCAGTGCGTGATTGACCTCACTGGGGTGCTGCAACAGCAACACGCGGGTACGGCTTGCCAGTTGTGGAATAAGTTCGCACAGGCAGTGGGACTGCGGGCGCATACAGCGCGGGCATTGGGCTCGGGACATAGAGTAAACGGGCTCGTTCAAGGTTTATGAAGCTGGGCTTTGAGCAGGTCGCGAAACGTCTGGATCAAGGGTTCGCGGCTGCGACCACGGCGCACGATCATCGAGAACGGTGCCTGATAGCCAAAGGTCGCGGGGAGCAGCACGCGCAGGTCACCCTTCTCCACCCAGGGCTCGGCATAGTGTTCGGGCAGGTAACCGATGTAGGCGCCCGAGAGCACCAGAATCAGCTGTGCCTCCATGCTGTCCACCGTCGCCGCGCTGTGCTTGAAGCCGTGGCGCGCCAGTTCAGCCTGGCTCCAGTAGCCGCGCCCGACCATCCGCTGCTGGGTAATCACCGGCCCGGGGATACGCCGCTCACTGAACAGAGGGTGTCGCGTGCTGCAGTACAGCCAGTGCTGCTCGCGGTACAACGGCTGGTAGACCAGCCCGCTCATGCGCGTGGAAAACGCTCCGATGGCCAGGTCCAGGCGATTGTCCTGAACCCCGAGCTGCAATTCATACGGGCTCATCACCGATAAATGCAGGTGCACAGCTGGATGCTCCTGGCTGTAGGCACCAATGGCCTCGGCAAAGGGCAAGGCCTTGTCGTTGACCGTCGAGTCGATCACACCCAGGTTCAGGGTACCGCGCAACTCACCCTTGAGCGCTGCCGCGTATTGCTCGAAACCTTCCAGTTCGCCCAGCAGGCGCAGGGTTTCCTGATGGAACAACTCGCCCTTGCTGGTCAGGCTGAACCCGCCACGACCGCGATGGCACAGCACCAGCCCCAGATTGGTTTCAAGCTGGCTCATATAAGTGCTGATGGCAGACGTCGAGAGGTTGAGCGCCTGCTGGGCATTGGCGAACCCCTGGTGCCTGACCACGCTGGCAAAAATTCGCAATAGTTTCAGATCGGGTAAAGCGTTGGCCATCAGTAACTCACTTTCCACCGTGGGAGCGGGCTTGCCCGCGATACAGGCGCCCGGTTTTCAGCCTGCTCTGTGGTGATGCATTCGCGAGCAAGCCCGCCCCCACAGGCAATGATGAATGATCAAAGTCTACCGCTATCAGTTTAGAAAAACCTGAACTAAGTATTTGTTCGCAGCGATTCTTCCCGCCTCGCACCTTTCGCAGAATCGAGCGCCATAACTCCTACAAAACGACGAGGCCTTACCCGTGGACAAAATTCTTCATCAACCACTGGGCGGTAATGAAATGCCGCGCTTCGCCGGCATCGCCACCATGATGCGCCTGCCCCACCTGCAATCGGCCGCCGGCCTTGACGCTGCTTTTGTCGGTGTGCCCCTGGATATCGGCACTTCGCTGCGCGCCGGCACCCGCTTCGGGCCCCGCGAAATCCGCGCCGAATCGGTAATGATCCGCCCGTACAACATGGCCACCGGCGCCGCCCCCTTTGATTCATTGTCGGTTGCCGATATCGGCGATGTGGCGATCAACACCTTCAACCTGCTGGACGCCGTGCGCATCATCGAAGAGGCCTACGACGAAATCCTTGAACACGATGTCATCCCCATGACCCTGGGCGGTGATCACACCATCACCCTGCCCATCCTGCGGGCCATCCATAAAAAGCACGGCAAGGTTGGCCTGGTGCATATCGATGCCCATGCCGATGTAAACGATCATATGTTTGGCGAGAAAATCGCCCACGGCACCACCTTCCGCCGCGCCGTGGAAGAAGGTCTGCTGGACTGTGACCGCGTGGTGCAGATCGGCCTGCGTGCCCAGGGCTATACCGCTGAGGACTTCAACTGGAGCCGCAAACAAGGGTTCCGCGTGGTGCAGGCCGAAGAGTGCTGGCATAAATCCCTGACGCCATTGATGGCCGAAGTGCGCGAGAAAGTCGGTAACGGCCCGGTGTACCTGAGCTTTGATATCGACGGCATCGACCCGGCCTGGGCGCCGGGCACCGGCACCCCGGAAATCGGCGGCCTGACCACCATCCAGGCAATGGAGGTGATCCGCGGTTGCCAGGGCCTCGACCTGGTCGGCTGCGATCTGGTAGAAGTCTCGCCGCCGTACGACACCACCGGCAACACTTCATTACTGGGCGCCAACCTGCTCTACGAAATGCTCTGCGTGCTGCCCGGCGTAGTACATCGATAAGGACATCTCTGCGGTGCCAGCAAGCCTTGCGCTTATGGCACCAAGCCACCGTGCTTTAGCTGCATCCATAAAAAAAATAATCGGAGATTCGCCATCATGGCTCTAGATCTACTGGTCGTCCTTATCTACGCAGCGGCAATGCTGGTGCTCGGTTACTACGGCATGCGCAAGGCCAAAACCCACGAAGACTATCTGGTTGCCGGACGAAATCTGGGACCCACGCTGTATATGGGCACGATGGCCGCCACCGTTTTGGGCGGTGCCTCTACCGTCGGCACCGTGCGCCTGGGCTATGTACACGGGATTTCCGGCTTCTGGCTATGTGCCGCTCTGGGTTGCGGGATCATCGCGCTGAACCTGTTTTTGGCCAAGCCGCTGCTCAAACTGAAAATTTTTACCGTCACCCAGGTGCTGGAAAAACGCTACAACCCGATGGCCCGCCAGGCCAGTGCAGTGATCATGCTGGCCTACGCACTGATGATCGGTGTGACCTCAATCCTGGCCATCGGCACCGTCCTGGAAGTGCTGTTCGGCCTGCCTTTCTGGATCTCGGTATTGATCGGTGGTGGCGTGGTGGTGATCTACTCCACCGTGGGCGGCATGTGGTCGCTGACCCTGACCGACATCGTGCAGTTCGTGATCAAGACGGCCGGCCTGATGTTCGTGCTGCTGCCCATCTGCCTGTACCGCGTCGGCGGCTGGGACGAACTGGTGAGCAAGTTGCCAGCCTCGAACTTCAGCTTCACCAGCATCGGCTGGGACACGATCATCACCTACTTCATGATTTATTTTTTCGGCATCCTGATCGGCCAGGACATCTGGCAACGGGTGTTCACTGCCAAAACTGCCAAAGTGGCCAAGTATGCTGGCACATTCGCCGGGTTCTACTGCATCCTCTATGGCCTGACCTGTGCACTGATCGGCATGGCCGCACACGTGCTGATTCCCGATCTGGATAACGTCAACAACGCCTTTGCCGCCATCGTCAAAGTGTCGCTGCCAGACGGTATTCGCGGGTTGGTGATTGCAGCAGCACTGGCGGCCATGATGTCCACCGCCAGCGCCGGTTTGCTGGCAGCCTCCACCGTACTGACCGAAGACCTGTTGCCAAGGCTGCGCGGCGGCAAGCAGTCGAGCCTGCGGATCAACCGCCTGTTTACCCTGCTGACGGGCATTGCCGTACTGGGTATCGCGCTGGTGGTGTCTGATGTGATCAGCGCCCTGACCCTGGCCTACAACCTGCTGGTGGGCGGCATGCTGGTGCCATTGATCGGCGCGATTTTCTGGAAACGCGCCACTACAGCGGGCGCCATCTCCAGCATGAGCCTGGGTTTTATCACCGCATTGATCTTCATGATCAAGGACGGCCTGGACGCCAACACCCCGATCTACTACAGCCTGGCCGTGGCACTGGCAAGCTTTGTGCTGGTCAGCCTGATAGATCGGCGCCCTGTGGCGGTGGCCAGCGTCGCCTGAGAAGGTCTTCTTGAGCGGGTCCGACGCTCCTGTTCGTACCCGTTTTTCTGCCGATCTCATTTCATACAACCGCAAACACCAATACCCCGCCCACGCAGCGCCTTGTCGCTGCCAGCCCATTAGTCAGTCCAACTACGCTTGAAAAGCGGCTACAGGGGATGTAGCCGCTCAACTTCAAACTACCTGTGATTGATTAAATGGACTTAACACCATGACCCACTTCAAGACGTACCTGGCTATTGCCGTGGTGGCCACCACCACGATGCTCACCGGCATGAATGCTCAAGCCGATGTCACCACACTGACA
Source organism: Pseudomonas sp. FSL R10-1339 (assembly GCF_009600545.1). Taxonomy (NCBI): domain Bacteria; kingdom Pseudomonadati; phylum Pseudomonadota; class Gammaproteobacteria; order Pseudomonadales; family Pseudomonadaceae; genus Pseudomonas; species Pseudomonas sp. FSL R10-1339. Next base: position 15,393 of record NZ_WIVQ01000034.1, read on the forward strand.
TTCGAGATCATCAACAACACCTCCGGGCCGCTCAAACTCAATCGTTCAAACTGGAACCTGTCGCTGGTCGAACCTGGCTACTTTGATGTCGACCCGTTAAGCGAGCATTCGATTGCAGTCAGCTATAAAACCAGCTTCGGCTACCCGCGCAAAACCCCTGCGATACTTCGCGAAGTCTTTTCATACGCCAATGGCAATCGGGAATGCACCTTCAACACAGCACTGCGGGTTACCCAGTCATTTGGCGTATTCAAACCCACACTGAGCTCTACACGATCTGCCAGTGCAACCTCGACGGGTATGGATGATGCGAAATGTGAAGCGCGAATAACGGAGAAAACAGACCAGGCGCCGCTAAACTACAGCGTGCGTTTTACCATGGGCTGACAAGCCCTGATGGATGGGGGCAGTTCACACTGCCCTTGTGTTGCCTGCAGCCCTTCACCCCTCTCGCCGGCAATCACCGGGAGCCGTGAACAGCACGCGACGCAAACGCAACTTTAGCGGCGACGTTGCGGACGACGACGCGGATCCTCGACAGGGATAGGCACAGGTTGCATTGGCGGCTCGATCAGGCCGAGGGCCACGCCCAGGTCATGGAGCCAGGTTTGCAGTTTGTCTTTCATATATCCCCCTTGGGGTCACTCGAGCGACGGGAATTCAGTGGTCGCTTCGTACAGATAATAGTCCTAAGTACTACAAGATGCTTGCTTAAGGTCAATGAACTTTAGGCTAAGTCGCCCCATACATCGGATTCAGGCCAGCACTTGAAGTTGCAGCGATTAATCATGAACTGGCAGCGAACGGGCCTGTTGCAGCTGTATCCAGGCATTCAGGTTTGCCCCCGTCATGCCTTTTCGCCACATCAGCCAGGTCGTGGCACATGCAAAAGGTTGTTTCAAAGGGTGTACACGGACATTTTCACGCCCCGGCAAGCTGGCCAGCATCGAAGCCGGCATCAATGCGACCCCCGACCCCGCCGCCACGCACGCCAGCATGCCTTGATAGGATTCAATCTCCATTACCCGGCCCATGGCTGCGCGATCACTGGCGTACCAGGCTTCAAGCCGGGCCCGATAAGAACAGCCCTGGCGAAAAGTAAACACTTCACGCCCCTGCACATCCTTGGCGTGGGTGATCTGCGGATGATCCAGATCACTGATCAGTACCAGGCGCTCGTCACAAAACTCCACCCCGTCCAGGCCTGCCAACTCCAGCGGGCCATCCACCAGGGCGGCATCCAGGCGCCCGCCCAGCAGCCCTTCGAGCAACTCGCCGCTGGGTGCCGATTGCACATGCAGATTCACCGCCGGGTAGGTGCGATGGTAGTGCGCCAGCAGGTTCGGCAAATGGATTGCCGCAGTGCTGTACATGGTGCCCAGGGTGAACTTTCCCGAAGGCACGCCACCCTGCACGGCGCTCAGCGCTTCATCGTGCAGGGCAAACAAACGTGCGGTGTAGTCCAGCAGCACCTGCCCTGCCGGAGATAACTGCAAGCGCTGACGCTCACGCATAAACAGTTCGACCCCCATCTGCTCTTCCAGTTGCTTGAGCCGGGTCGACAGGTTGGAAGGCACTCGGTGCAGACGCTCAGCCGCACGGGTGATCGACCCTTCTTCAGCCACGGCCTGAAAAATACGTAATTGGCTGAACTCCACACGATTCTCCAAAACAGAATAAGTAGATCACTATTATTCATTTCTAGAGAAAGTCAAATGCCACTAGCCTGACGGTCATTGTTCACTATCGGGAAATCCCAGCATGTCACCCCTGATTCGCCTGCTCGCCAGCCTTGTTGCACTCATGATGGCCATGGGCATTGGCCGTTTTTCCCTGACGCCGCAACTGCCGCACCTGATCAGCGAAGGCCAGATCGACCTGACCGGCGCAGGGCTGATTGCCGCCGCCAACTACCTGGGTTACCTGCTCGGCGCCCTGGATGCCATGCGCGCCAGGCGCCCCGACCAGGTGCGTAACCGATTGCATACAGGCCTGTGGCTGTGCGTTGGGCTGACGCTGGCGTCGTACTGGGCCCAGGGGTTTTGGGCGCATCTGTTATTACGATTCGGCTCCGGGATCGCCAGTGCCTGGGTGATGGTGATGATCACCGCACTGAGTCAGCACATCGCCATCACCGCCAACCGACCGCGTCTGGGCGCTCTGGTTTTTGCCGGGCCCGGTCTCGGGGTGATGCTGACCGGACTGCTGGCCCTGGCCGCCAATTTAACCGAGCAAGACTCGGCCGCGCTCTGGATGATTTATGCCCTGGCGGCACTGCTGATGTTGCTGGTGATTTTGCCCGCGCTACCGCAACCCGCTGCACTTGCCGCCCGGCCTCAAACGATGCAGCCCGATAACCGGCAACCCGGGATCGCCCGTCTGGGAGCAATTTATGGGCTCTATGGCCTGGGCTATATCATCCCGGCGACATTTTTATCCCAGATGGCCAATGCCCGGTTTCATGGCCAGTGGCAAGCCGATCTGTTCTGGCCAGCATTCGGGCTATGTGCTGCCATTGGCGTGGCACTGATCAGCTTTCGTCGGCCGCGCCCTGCTACCACGCGCTTCTGGCTGATGGGCGGGTTATGGATTCAAGCCCTTGGTGTGCTGGCGTGCCTGCTTCCGAGCAGCGCGGGGCTGGCACTTGGTGTAATCCTCTGCGGCACACCGTTTCTGGCCTGCATGCCGCTGGTGATGCAATGCTCACGGGATCTGGCGCCCAATGCCACAGCGCGCAATGCGGCCATGCTGACCGCCTGTTTCGCCGTGGGCCAACTGTGCGGGCCATTGCTGGCTGCACTGAGCAGCCATTTCAGCGGCGGCTTGCAACCGGCACTGATCATCGCGACCAGCGGGCTGCTGCTAGCGGGCACTCTGGCCTGGCAGTCGGTCAGCCCCCCAGCAGAGCACGCACTTTGCGACGCACCCACTGCTCGGCGCTGACAAACGTAATACCGCACAGCACCAGCACTGCGCCCACCACAAAGTTGACGCTCAGAGGCTCATGCAGCACCAGCACACCGAATGTCACTCCGAACAGCGGGGTCATGAAGGAGAACACCGCCAAGTTGGAAGCCATATAACGCTTGAGTAACCAGAACCACACCAGATAACTGAAGAACGACACGACCAGCCCTTGAAACAGCACACTGGCCACCGCCACGGTGGTCAGGCTGACGTGGCTGATCTGGCCGCTGAAAGCGGCAATCACCAGCAGGCCGAAAAAACCGACAATCAACTGATAGAACAGGGTCAGGGTCACAGGTGCCTCCGACAACCGCGAGCCGCGCACCACCACCGTGGTCGCGCCCCAGGCCATGCCCGCCAGAATGGCGTAGGCATCGCCCAGCAGCACGTTGCGGTCCATGTCAGCAAACGACATACCGCCCGCGAATGAGAAGGCAATCCCGGCAAACGCAAGCAATATCCCCAGCCATTGCAAAGGCCGCAAGCGCTCGCTGGGCAACAGCCAGTTAATCCCGAGTGCGGTGAAAATGGGCGCGGTATAGAGAAATACCGACATATGCGCGGCACTGGTCAGTTGCAGGCCTTCGGAAATAAAGAAGAACTCCAGGCCGAACAGGCTGCCTGCCAGCAAACCGCCACGCCAGGTGGCAGGCACTTGGCTCCAGCCACCCTTCCAGCAGATCAGCAGCCCAACCAGCAGTGCTGAAATACCGGAGCGCATGGCGGCCTGCATCACGGGTGCGATATCGGGTGCCGCCAGCTTGATGATGACCTGTTGCACACCCCAGATCAGGCACAATCCCAGCATCACTTGCAGTGCGAAAGCATCCGTTGCTCGCCGCGAAACACTCATAGTTCACCCGAAAAAAGCCACACCTAAAAAGGTCGAAAACAATCAGGACGCCAGCTTGCGTGCCGCCCAATAACCCGACAGGGCTGCAAGACAGGTCAGTAACCCGCCCCAGGCCATGTCCATCAATGCCAACTGGGGCGACCAGCCTTGCAGCGTGGCCCAGTTAGTCATGTCATAGGTGCCATAAGCCACCAGCCCGAAAAACGCACCTGCCAGAGCAGCCCTGCGCGCACTGGCCCGGGCAAGGGCCGGCAATACCACAAAGAACACCACGCCCAGCACATACAGCAGGTAAAACACGATGGCCGGGCCCCACTTGGGTTGAGCCAGCATCAACGAACCCAACAGCTCTTTATAGGTAGAGCTCATAAGCAGGCCCAGCCACAGGCCGTCAAGCACCAGAAAAGCCAGTAACGCACCGATATACGCCCACACTGCCTTGCTCATGTCGCCAGCCCCTCGTGTTGGATCAGATCAGTTCGATACGGTCCGGGTGGATCGCAATCTTGCCTTCCTTGTAGAGCGCACCAATGGCTTTCTTGAAGTTGCCCTTGCTGACGCCAAAATGAGTACTGATGACTTCAGGGGCACTTTTGTCGCTCACGGCGAGCACACCGTTGTTGTCGCGCAACTTGCTGAGGATCTTCGAATTCAGGCTGCTGGCTGCTTCCTGGCCAACCGGTTGCAGGCTCAGGCTGATCTTGCCGTCCGCACGGACTTCCTTGATGTAGCCCTTTTCCTGCTTGCCCGCACGCATGAACTTGAAGATTTCATTCTTGTGGATCAAACCCCAGTGCTTGTTGTTGATCACGGCTTTAAAGCCCATGTCCGTGGCCTCGGCCACCAACAGATCAACTTCCTGGCCGACCTGATAATTGGCCGGGGTTTTGTCCAGGTAGCGGTCCAGACGGGCAGTCGCGGTGATACGACGCGTGTGCTTGTCGAGGTAGACGTGCACCACGACATATTCGCCGGCGGTCATCTGGCGCTTTTCTTCGGAATACGGCAACAGCAAATCTTTTGGTAAACCCCAATCGAGGAATACGCCGATGCTGTTAACTTCAACCACTTTCAAGCTGGCAAATTCACCGACTTGAACTTTTGGTTTTTCAGTGGTGGCAATTAACTTGTCAGCGCTGTCCAAATAAACAAAGACGTTGAGCCAGTCTTCATCTTCGCTGGGAATATCTTTTGGAATATAACGATTGGGCAACAGGATTTCGCCGTCAGCCCCACCATCCAGATACAAACCGAAGTTTGTATGTTTAACCACTTGCAAACTGTTGTAGCGACCGATTAAAGCCATGTCCAATACCCTCATTACGTAGGCGGCATTCTACCCGAGTTTAGGGGGGCAAATTGGAGTGCCGCAGCCCGCCATCCAAAAAATCTGCGAAAGGTTTGATTTATCAGGTTTTTCCAACGCGCCTTGGACGCCACTCGTCAGCCTGGCGGATGCTCAAAGGCCATCTGCGCACGGCCGGACACGTATACAAAACCTCCCACGTTATGAATTAAAACAGCGAGTTAGCCGACAATTATGCAGTCGTTCATGCTGACTCATACTGCACCGATATTATTTTACGAAGATATTTAACAAGCAATTGTCAAGTATTTCAGGTACTATCGCTGGCCAAGTTATTTTCTACAGGTCAATAGCCGCCATGCGTGTAAAAGCATCCGCCAGCAAAGCAAAGCCAGCTCCCGCTGTTGAAACCAGTGATTCCATCAATGCTCAAATCGAAGCATTCCTGAAATCCGGCGGCGAGATTCAGCAAATCAGCAAAGGCGTCAGCGGCCAAACTTTCGGCCCGTCCAAGCAAATCACGCTCGGCAAGAAGTAATACCCCCTCGCTTCATCTGGTCCTTATGCGCTTTGCCCTTCAAGGCGCTAGGACTCTCGATTTATCCCCTTTGTTCCCCTGCCCCGCCCCCGATTCGCATCGATAAATCGACGAACGGCACTTTGTTGCCGATATTCCTGCGTATGCTCCGAAGGCTCTGAATCAAGCCTTTGAGCCCAAATAGGGAGCCGATCATGCTGACACGGACGGTGTTGCTGGCCAGCACGCTGCTGACCAGCACCATTGCAGACGCACAGGTGTTTTCCCGCGAGCTGGGCGACTTCGACCTGAAGCTGGCCACCCAGCCCAGCCGCAGCATGGCCCAGGGCCTGGTCAAGCCCACCAGCCCCGGCTCGACCTTTCATGGCGGCCTGGACCTGACCCACGACAGCGGCTGGTATGTCGGGCAATGGGCGCCCACCATGGGCATCAAGCCTGGCAGCAACCTGGAAGTGGATTCGTATCTGGGTTACAAGCGCCCCTTTGACCAGACCCTGAGCTATGAGCTGGGGGTGATCCATTACAGCTACCCCAAAGTCGACTCACTGGACAGCCAGCAGATCTTTGCAGGCCTCACCGTGCTGGGCACGCGCTTTGGCGCCGCCTTCAGCAATGATCCGGGGCGCCGCGACAGTACATTGTTTGCCGATCTGGGGGTCAACCAGCCCTTTGGCATCGGCGTAAGCATGAAATACACCACCCACCAACTGGGCTCACCGGTGTCCATTGCCGACGGTGGCAGCGTACGCGCATTCAATGACTGGTCGATCAAACTCTCGCGCCCCTGGATGGGCATTGACCTCAACGTGATCTACAGCGATTCCAGCCTGGACGGCAGCGACTGCTCTGCCTACTCAGGGCAGAACACCCAGTGTGATGGCTTACTGACATTTAAGGCCGAGCGGACGTTCTACTGAAACGCCCGGGTTTTGTCGGAGCGGGCTAGCTCGCGATGCAGACGGCGCGGTTTCCCAGTCACCCCACGATAACACCATCGCAGGCAAGCCAGCTCCTGCAGACATTGCGGCGCTCACAAAATCTGCGGCGTTTCAGGCAACAAAAAACCCGGCGCAGGCCGGGTTTTTTTGTGAGCCATGCCAGCGATTTACTCAGCCGCTGGTGCTTCTGGCTTGCGGCGCTTGAGCGGCGCCATGCCGTCCTTGCTGACCAACGAAAGAGCGTCGGTCTTCGGGCGGTTGGCGATCTTGCGCTTGGTCGGTGCCTTGGCGCCCGACTTCTTCTTGACGCCCTTGGCGTCGGTCTTTTTCTTCTTCACACCAACAGCCTTACCCGAAGCCTTGACGTTTTTCGGGCCGCCGTAGACGCCTTTGACTTCCTTGATGGTACGGCGCTCGAAGCTTTGCTTCAGGTAGCGCTCAATGCTGGACATCAGGTTCCAGTCACCATGGCAGATCAGCGAGATCGCCAGGCCATCATTGCCCGCACGGCCAGTACGACCAATACGGTGAACGTACTCGTCGCCGCTGCGAGGCATATCGAAGTTGATCACCAGATCCAGGCCTTCAACGTCCAGACCACGGGCCGCCACGTCGGTAGCCACCAGAATCTTGACGCCGCCCTGCTTCAGGCGATCGATGGCCAGCTTGCGGTCTTTCTGGTCTTTTTCACCGTGCAAGACGAACGCCTTGTACTCCTGAGCCACCAGGCGACCGTAGATGCGGTCAGCCATGGCACGGGTGTTGGTGAAAACGATGGCTTTTTGATATGTCTCGTTAGCCAGCAGCCAGTTAACAATTTGCTCTTTGTGCTGGTTGTGGTCTGCCGTGATGATCTGCTGACGCGTGGTGGCGTTCAACTGGCTGACCTGGTTGAGCTGCAAGTGCTCAGGGTTGTTCAGTACCTTGCCGATCATCTCACGCAGGCCCGAACCACCGGTGGTGGCCGAGAACAGCATGGTTTGCTGACGGTTCGGGCACTCATCGACCAGACGTTGCACGTCTTCGGAGAAACCCATGTCGAGCATGCGGTCGGCTTCGTCGAGTACCAGAACTTCAACTTCTTTCAAGTCAAGGTTGCCGGCATTCAGTTGCTCGAGCAAACGGCCAGGGGTGCCGATCAGGATATCCGGCACCTTGCGCAGCATGGCCGCCTGAACCTTGAAGTCCTCACCGCCGGTGATCAGACCGGACTTGATGAACGTGAACTGCGAAAAACGCTCAACTTCTTTTAGCGTTTGCTGTGCCAGCTCGCGGGTCGGCAGCAAAATCAACGCTTTGATACTGACGCGGATTTTGGCAGGACCAATCAGACGATTCAGAATCGGCAGTACGAAAGCGGCGGTTTTGCCACTCCCGGTTTGAGCTGTAACCCGCAGGTCACGCCCTTCGAGCGCGAGCGGGATGGCCGCTGCTTGCACAGGCGTAGGCTCGACAAATTTAAGCTCGGCCACAGCTTTAAGCAGGCGTTCGTGCAGGGCGAAATCGGAAAACACGGGTGCTACCTCGAAGAAATACAAAAAATCAGCGGCATAGAGTAACGGTTTCGAGCGCCAAGGCCGAGTTACTTTGCACGAACGGCGTGAAACAAATGGTTTTTTAGGGTCTTTAGTCCAATCAGGGCCCACAAATCGCCCTGAAGTGCTCTAATCCCATGGCCATTTATTACCGGATATCGTTTTAGCTTATGGATACTCAAGCACTCTGGAGCCAAATCCAGGACCTGTGGGCCAATCTGGATCAACATCCCTGGGTTTCGGCCATACTGGGCCTGATCGTTCTCGTGGGCGTCGCCCTGCTGGCCGGTCATATCGCACGCATTATTATCCTGCGCGTGACCAAAATGCTCGGCCGCCAACCGGCCCTGCACTGGATCAATGATTTACGCGAACACAAGGTGTTCCATCGCCTGGCGCAACTGACTCCCTCGCTGATAGTGCAGTTCGGGCGCAATCTGGTGCCGGACATGAGCGACAACGGTCGCCACTTCCTTGGCAACCTGGCGCTGGCCATCACCATCTTCGTACTGACGCGGGTTATCAGTTCACTGCTGGACGCCTTGCTCGACATCTATTCGCGCACCAACTACGCCAAGACCCGCCCGATCAAGGGCTACATTCAGCTGACCAAAATGTTGCTGTATGTGTTCTCGGCCATCATCATTGTCGCGACCCTGATCGACCGCTCGCCAATGCTGCTGCTTTCCGGGCTGGGGGCAATGTCTGCGGTTATCCTGCTGGTCTACAAGGACACCCTGCTGTCGTTCGTGGCCAGCGTACAGTTGACCAGCAACGACTTGCTGCGGGTTGGCGACTGGATCGAAATGCCTCAGGTCGGGGCCGATGGTGATGTGATCGATATCACCCTGCATACCGTCAAGGTGCAGAATTTCGACAAGACCATTGTCTCGATACCCACCTGGCGCCTGATGTCCGAGTCGTTCAAGAACTGGCGCGGCATGCAGCAGTCCGGCGGCCGGCGGATCAAGCGCAGCCTGTTTATTGACGCAAGCGATGTTGCGTTCCTGACCGATGAGCAGGAGCAACGTCTGGAGGGAGTGCGCCTGCTGAGCGACTACCTGCATCGCAAGAAAGCCGAACTCAAAAGCTGGAATGAAGCCCAGGGCAACGTGGCAGCCATGTCAGCCAACCGTCGACGCATGACCAATATCGGTACTTTCCGCGCCTATGCCCTTGCCTATCTGAAAAGCCATGCCGATATCCAGCCGAACATGACCTGCATGGTGCGCCAACTGCAAACCACGCCTCAAGGCGTACCCCTGGAGGTGTACTGCTTTACCCGAACCACTGTGTGGGACGAATACGAACGCATTCAGGGCGATATCTTCGACTATCTGCTGTCAGTACTGCCCGAGTTCGGTTTAAGCGTGTACCAGCAACCAAGCGGCAATGACCTGCGCAAGGGGCTGTTGACCAGAATACCGATCGAAGAGTGATGTGTAGCCGCTAAGGAGTACAGAGAGGCTGCGAGAATCTGAAAGCCCTGCGGGGCTTGTCGCAGCCTCTTGTCTCGTCAGCGGCTACATGTTCAGGCGTGCTTGAACTGCGGGTCGCCAGTGAGTTTGAACAACAACTCGATGCCCTGCGGCCAGGTGCCATAGCCACCTTCGCCATTGATATGCCCGGCATTCTCCAACCATACCAGTTCACTCCCCCAGGCCTGGCTGAAGGCCTCGGCCCGCTCGCGGGTGACATAGGGGTCGTTGGTACTGGCTACGGTGATGGCATCAAAAGGCAGGGTATTGAGCGGCATGGGGCTAAAGCCTGAGGTCCCGGCCGGGTAGCTGTCGGCCTCGGTATCACTGGGTGCCACCAGCAACGCCCCGCGCACCCGCCTTGCCTCCTTGGGGTGCTGCTGGGCCCAGCGGGCTATCAGCGTACACGCCAGACTGTGACCCACCAGCACTACGGGGCGCTCGCTCTTGGTGATTTTTTTATGCAGGTTCTGCACCCAGTCAACACAGGCGGGGGTTTCCCAATTGTCCTGCTTGACCCGATGCAAACCGCTGTAGCGCTGCTCCCAGTGAGATTGCCAATGCTCTGTTCCTGAATTGAACAGGCCCGGCAAGATCAACACCCTGACTGTCATTCCGACTCTCCCTTAAGGCGATAGATGGACTGAGATTGACCTTAGACCGTCACAGCCCTGCGGTCTAGCCGGCTTATCCAGACGGCAATCAATATCACCAGCCCGCCCAGGAACAACCGCCCCAGAGGCTCGTGTTGATTCCAGATCAACAGGCTGAAAAACAGACCTACCGGCACATGCACGTTGTTCATGACCGCCAGGGTCGCGCCACTGACCATGCACGCGCCCTTGTTCCACCAATACAGGCCAAGTGCAGTGGAGACCAGCCCCAGAAACACCAGCACTCCCCACTGCAAGGGGGCTTCAGGCCAGAAATCGGCTTTGCCGAACAACACAAAAGCAGGCAGTACCACAGCCAGCGCACCCAGATAGAAGTAACCGAAGCGCCGGTAATGCGGCAAATCGCTCGGGTAGCGTGCGACCAGATGCCGGTACATCACCTGACCGGCGGCATAAGTGAAGTTGCCCAGTTGCAGGAGCAGGAAGCCCTTGAAAAATTCGGGGCTGATGGTGTCAAAACGAATGACCGCAGCCCCCATAACGGCGACCAGTGCCGCAACAAGCGCCCACGGGTTGAAACGGCGGTTGATTGCATCCTCGATTAGGGTCACGTGCAGGGGGGTCAGGATGGTGAACAACAACACCTCCGGAACCGTAAGCACTCGAAAACTCAAGTACAGACAGACGTAGGTGACACCGAACTGCAGCGCCCCGATCAACAGCATGCCGCGCATGAAACCGGGTTCGACCTGACGCCAGCGTGTGAGCGGAATAAATACCAGCCCCGCCAGTACCACACGCACCAGTACCGCAAAGTAACTGTCGACGTGCCCCGCCAGATACTCGCCAATCAGGCTGAATGAAAACGCCTGAATCAGGGTAACAATTAACAGATAGCCCATGAATCTCTCGCTCAAAAACCGTAGTTGCCTGTTCGTTTACGCCGTGGCGAATTCGAAAGAATGGGCGACCTTAGCGGGTTTGCCGGGGAAGTAAAATGCTGGCTTGCCAATCTCATCCGCTCCAGGGCAATTGAGACCTCAGGGCGCACAGCACTAGAAACCGGTCAGCCGCTTCCATTCCTGCAGGGCGTCCGGGCCCAGCGGCCTGAACAACGCCGGATCGTGAAAGAGTGCCTGCTGGATCTCAACCAGGTTCATGGTTGCGCTTTGACTCATAAACGGCACCAGTTGCCCGTGCCACAGGGCTCCGTCCGCGGTGAAATAGCCGCTTTTGTAGGGCCGTCCGGGATAAATCTGCGAGTAGATTTTTTCCGCGAAATAATCCACCACACTTTCATCATAATTGACCCCCTCCCCGGAAATGACCTGCAAACCGGCTCTGCGATGAGAGGCCGCATGGACATACTCATGCACTACCGTGGAGCGCACCTTGTCGGAGTCCACCAGACCGTTTACCACATAATCCGGATGATCCGTGGCGATATGGATCTTGCCTTGCGGGGAGGTCCAGGCGACAGGGCTGGCTTTCGCAGAGGCCGCGTCGTAGGGGATATCCATCCTGACCGCCAAATCACTGGCCGTTGTCGAAATGACTTCAACGCCCTCCAGTTCAACATTGAACCGGGTGCGGATTTCCTGCTCAATTCGCTTGAAGTCGATGCCGCTCTCAACCTGCCAGGGGGTACTCGCCGGCAGCTTGTTCAGGTTGCGGTAAAGCTGCGGCCCGTCCGGCTCCGGGGTGAACAGAATCTCGGGGGCGGTCTCCCATTTCGATCTTGGCTTGGGTTGCAGAGTAATCTGCGGGGCCAGGTCCCAGACACCTGAGGTCTGGCCCTGAGCTGGCCTATACACAACAAAGGGGCCAGCCTGTTCACCATCCGTATGCAACTGCCAGAGTCTGTTTCTGACCCGCACCACCTCATAAGCCTCGGGTGGATCTCCAACCGCGATATAGGATCTATTGTTGAAGGTATGGACACCTGTTGTCGTATCGGGCTGCCGCCCTTTCAATGAAACGTCGCTGCGCCGGAATGTGGTCATGTCCCCCAATGAGGCCAGCCCGTTATCGTCCTGCAGTCTCCAGGTATGCAAACTGGCGGTCTCTGGCACTTCATCTCCCCCGCCCTTGATCCCTCTTCTTTTCCATTGCCCCGCAGCTCCCGCTTCAGGCTTGGCAATTACCCCGCTGCTGAGCAGTTGCGAGGGATTGTCAGGACTTCTGACTCGCAGCAAGTAATAACCATCGGGAAGATCAGGGCTGGCAGAAACAAAGAATTTTTGCTGGCCGAAATGTACTGACCGGGCGCCTGAGGCCAAGCGCGGCCCATAGGGAAGACTGGATACAGGATCAATCAGGCGGTAATCACTGGTCGTGACGCTGCCCGTGTTGCGAACCTGCACGTTTTTAACATCACTGACCGTACGCAGCTCATCGCCCTGAGCCACAGGCTTCCAGGCCCCGGGATCCGCGACCGTTACCAGCCCCTGTTTAATGTCGTAACGCGCCACGCTTGAAAGGCTGGTCACTTGCCTGAAGTGCCCGAGACCTTTCTCAGCCAGACAAGCACCACCCTCAAGCAGTTTGGCACCGCTCCACTTGAGCAAACGGGGCAAGCCATCCAGGGGGTTCAGCTCCTGAGCCAGAGACACCAGCAGGGTTCTGGCGAGCTTGCCCATCCGGGGCAACACGGCCTTGAAACCGATCTTTCCAGCCAGGTTGATCACCCGCACTGCCCCCCCGGCAAATCTTACGACGGGGACCAAAAACAGCAGGTCCAGGAGCATCCCGAATGCCCCCGAAGCTCTGCGTTTCTGATCATCCGAAAGCAGATCCTCGATGCCCCCCCAGAAAGGCGTAATCGCCTTTAGCAATGACAGGGCAGGATGTGCCTGGTCAAAAGCCGTCACTCCCCGGGCAGCCGCACGAGCTTGCCCCTTGTCGATATAGAGCGGAATCAGCCTGGCAATCTGTTTGCTGCGCAAGGAGTTGAACGTATCGGGCAGATGGCTGCTCGTCTCGTCTCCCGCTGGCACGCTACCAAGCTCCTCAATAATCAGCCTGGATCGGGAGGTCTCATGGGGCATGGGTTTGTGCCCGGTCCGATAGGCATTTTCGTCAATATTCAAAACCGTGCCATGCCGAAAAGTGTGGACCCAGGTGTGAATACCGATTTTCTTTGGAGCGATTACGCCTCCTACCAGCAATGGCTTGAGCCTTGGACTCTCTTGTATGTGCAGCGCCCTTGGGAAAATCTCGTAGAGATCACAGGTTTCTTTTTTGCACACTTCGAGAATAAACCCCTGACGCAACATCAGTGAATCCGTGATTTCGGGGCTGTCCTCACTGACACTGCCGGTACTTTCAGCTCTGACACGCAATACCCTGACATGGCTGTATTCAATGTCCTGACGCTGCCGCGGGGGCAGGCTGTCCAGTAAAAACCTGACAACCGCCTGTTGTGCTGCCACAAGCGCCGCCTCATAGGCATTGTACTGCCGGTTGAATTCCAGCTCGATATTCACCGGCAACTTCTTGAGCCGTGAGAAGCGCTCGGCACTTGCACGAACCTCCTCGGCACTCGGTATGGTGGCTGATGTGTAGGGCGGAAAATCCAGCTCCAGATGCTTGCCGGCAGCGTAAAGCTCAAACAGCGGCATTCTGCCCCTGGCAGCCGTGAACTCGCTGAAATAGGGATTCAGGCCGCGCCGGGCCAGCTCTTTTTTTGCAATTTCAAACCTGTTGGGGGCAGGTTTGAACAGGTCATTGGTTGCTTTGAAAATCGCGTGTTCATACGCATCCAGCGCTTGAACTGCGCGCTGGATCTCCACGCTGGAATAAGCAGCCAGGGGCATTTTTGGTACAACGCCATGCAGGGCCGCCCAGGCCATCAGTGGAGGCAGGCGCAAGGCAAGAATGGCTGAAGACTTCTCGCGGAGCAGAACCTGTTCCTGCTCGTTTGCTTTGGCGGAAAAAACGAGCCCCTGCCCCTGCTTGCCAGGCAACAGGATGACTTCCTGAAATGTCATGCGCAGTGTCGAGCCTGGCTCGATGGCATGCGCCAGTTCGGCACCATGGCGCAGGTTGACCCAACTGGGCGAACCGTAAGTCAGTTCGCCAGGAATATCGCGGACACTGAAATCCGGTGGCATGGCCGTTCGCAACAACCGCGCCAGCAACGCGGCAAACGCCGAGGATGCAGCTTGTCGCGAAGTAAGCAAAAAGGTCTCAAAATCGCTGCGGATCCACGCATAGGTCCTGCCCCATAGACGATCCGAGTGCAAATCGTAACCGGCCACTTCACTAGCCTGCGAGTATCGCAGCACAAGAGCCTTCCAGACCAGTTGGGTACATAGCGTCACCGGGCTGGTCTCACCATCGCGTGCACCATGCCACCCCAGGACCTTGAGCAATTCGCGACCGAGACACTGACCGCATTCTGAAGTCAGCAGCTGTTGCAGCGCGACTGCAGGCCTGGTGTGAGCGAACCGGGCAGGGTCAAAATCAGGCAGGTAATGTGCCAGCAATTCCAGCGGAGGCAGAGCGTTAACACCTTGTGAAGGCTGCCGGGACGATATAAAACCCTTGCCGGCATTCAGCAGCTTTCGCTCCTGATCCGCAGTGAGAAGGCAGTCAATCAGGGGCGTGCCCCGCTCCATACCCATACACCGAACTGCATACTGCTCTTCAAGATCGTTCAGTGCCTGCAGCCTGGCAGGAGCCGTAGTTGGGCCAGCCGGAATGACACGGTAGTACTCGAGCATTTCCGGCAGAGTTACGGACTCACCGTAATCAAAAAGATAGGTTTGCCCGTCACCCTGCAGGTAGGTCTCCAGATGCCTGCGCAGTCTGACCGGCAGTGTTTCGGCAAGCGGCAGGCGCTGGTACAGCACCTGTATAGCCTCGCCACGCAAGTCATCCTTGAACAACTGAAACTGGCGAATTACCTCACTGATGGCGCACTGCAGCTCTGAATGCATGGCTGGACGCAGCCTGCGCGAAGACGGTACAGCAGACTGCTTGAGCATTTCGGACATAGCCTGCAAGTCCGCCAAGGTAGCGTCTGCCTGCTGTTTGAACGTGTTTATCGGCTCATCTGGCACCGCCTCGGGTGCTACAGGCAATTGGTACTCGACAGCGATGTACCTCAATGGGCGAACAAGAGCCTGTATGCTTTCACGAAACTCCTGCGCTGCCATTTCGATGCAATTGTCACCTGCACAGATAAAGAAAAGATCTGCTTGGGCAAAAACGTTGAATGCCTCGAGATTGGCAACCATTTCACGTAGCACATCGCCGAGCGGACTGGTACTGACAAGCTGCAAATGCTCTGGATTTATCCTCCCGGCTGACAGATCTGTGACTTTGCTGTCATCGCGGTAACCCTTGAGATTCAGACTGTCCATATCGAATGGTGAAACCAGTGGCTGGATCAGGGGGAATGCCTGCACCAACCCGTCATTCAGGGCGGTGTTCCTGAACGCTTGCGCGGTGTGTTTTCCCTGTCGGGCTGACTCGCACACCTGCAGCACATGCCCGACACGAAACCTGGCCCTGAGATCAATTGCCTGCTCCAGATAAAGGGGCTCCACCGAGCCAGAACGGATCAGATGCGTACAACTGTCCTGCTGCCAGCTCAGCAATGTTGTCAGGCAGTGGGCAAAGGCATCGCCGCCGGGTACACCCGGATAGTCCACAAGCGCACGTGGACGATGGGCAAAAACAGCGTCCCGGTGGCCCAACGCAACCCCGGCTCGCAACCAGGGATGGTTTTGTGGTTGATCCAGCCAGAGCGTCATGCAGTCACTGAACTCACTGCCCGAGGAAAACTCGATCAGTCCCTGACCTGCAATCAACAGGATGACACCCGCAGGACTGTAGATGGGCAGATCCCGCGGACTGCTGGTAAGAACCAGACATCCGGCAACCCGGGCCTCGATTCCAGGCACCCGCAGAAACAGCTCATACACGCCAGGGCTGTGCAGATCCATCGCATCGCGCACGCCGCCGGTTATCCCCTTGATCATGGCCGCCCCTTCCGCCGTCAAGGTGCCGTCGCGCATACGCAGATTGGCTTCAGCAGCCCTTTGCCTGGCCATTCTGTGTGCCAGCCAGGCCTTGAGAGGCTCGTTCATCGGCAGGTCACGGGCATAGCGATTATCGGCGTCCTGCAGAAGTTTAAGCAGAACCCCAGGCTTCTCCAGACCGGAGTGACTGCGATAAAAATGGCCCGCTCTGGCCGCAGGGTATGTCCAGGCAGTCATTTGGCCGTCCGTGCTCATGCCGTCCGGATGCGCAGCCAACTCGCCGCTCTCCCTGTAGGCCGCGAACAGCTGGACAATGCTGCGGCTCTCCCATTCATGGCCGGATACCCCCAGGACGCCGAAGACAAGTCGCTGCGGATCGACACCTGCCAGCTCATGGGGCGAGGCAACAGCCATGGCCGACTTGAGCCCGTCCAGCGGTGTACCGCTATAAAAAGCCGCTACCTGTTGCTGGTAGTTCAAGCAGGCCCGGACACCTGCATCCTGCAACATGGCCACGAGCTCACTGCCGGTATTGTCGCCGCCAACAATGCGCGCCCCCAGATCCCCATAGACTCCCGCCTTGTCGAAGATACCGACCAACCCCTGAAAAACCGGCAGCTCACGGCTCGCCAGATATCGACTCAGTTCCTCACCCAGAGTCCGGGAAGTGGCGGGACTGGCAACCTGCTCGGTCTGATCCTGATTCCACACAAGCCGATAATCAGTGACATGCATTGCATCCAGGTCAAATGCTTGTGACACAAACGCAAAGCGCCGGTGCAACGTTGTGCGAAACGAATCTCTGGCGGCCGCAAGAAAAGTGGGCTGTCGGGATAGGTGGCCGGCAATGGCCAGCGCTTCTCTTTGGAGTTGCGCCTCTGGGCGGGACGAAAGCATGGACATGGCACACAGCCCTTAATCAGTGATGTTTTGCCATCCGATAAGGATCCCGGGCAAAACAATTAAAGGGCAAAGCTAACAGAGCATGGACCTGTAAAAAGATAGATACATAGCGCACTTGAAAGGCGTGAACATGCTTGTACGCAACAAATGCTCCAGACAAAAAAAGCCCGATCCAGCGCAAAGGCTGATCGGGCACGGGCACTCAATAAAGTGCAAAGGGAGGTTCGATGCGCGAACCGCATGCTTGAAGGAGCAATGAAACAATTAAGCCATCGGGCGATTATCTGTCGATTAACAGACTACGCGATGGCAGACAACCTGGCCTTGGCCTGATTCAAACCTTTCTCCTGGAAGTCACCGCCCAGGTTCATCCCTTCGGCATGGATAAAGGTCACATCGTGAATGCCGACAAAGGCCATGACCTGACGCAGATATGGTTCCTGATGGTCCGAGGTGCTACCCGCATATAGCCCGCCGCGAGCCGTCAACACGTATGCTTTCTTGCCGGTCAAAAGCCCCTGTGGACCGGTTTCGGTGTACTTGAAGGTCACGCCGGCCCGCAATACGTGGTCCAGCCAGGCTTTGAGCGTGCTCGGTATCGCAAAGTTGTACATGGGCGCCGCCAGCACCAGTACATCAGCGGCCAGCAACTCGTCGGTCAACTCATCGGAGCGCTTGAGGGAGGCGTGCTCGTCTGCACTGCGTTGTGCTTCGGGCTTCATCCAGCCACCCAACAGGTTGGCATCAAGGTGCGGTACCGGGTGCAGGGCTAGGTCGCGAACGGTGACCTGATCGGTCGGATGGGCTGCTTGCCACTGGCTGATGAACTGCTGGGTCAACTGACGGGAAAACGAGCCTTGCTGGCGGGCGCTACTTTCAATGATCAGAACATTGGACATGGCGGACAAGCTCCATCTGTAAATGCTGTAAGAATGGAGCCAAGATTAGGGGTCATTGATTCGATAAAAAAGCGCAATTACCTGCTACAACCTATCTATAAATCTGTTTGTTTAACGGTATCCTGTAACCACTCCAAAATCAGAGGAATTCATTGTGAAAGCGCCCCGCGTGACCCTTGATCAATGGCGCACCTTGCAGGCTGTGGTCGACCACGGAGGCTTCGCACAAGCCGCTGAAGTTCTCCACCGCTCACAGTCGTCTGTCAGCTATACCGTGGCCCGCATGCAGGACCAGCTCGGCGTGCCGCTGCTGCGCATCGACGGACGCAAGGCGGTGCTGACAGAAGCCGGTGGCGTGTTGCTGCGTCGCTCCCGGCAACTGGTCAAGCAGGCCAGCCAGCTCGAAGACCTTGCCCATCATATGGAGCAAGGCTGGGAAGCCGAGGTGCGCCTGGTCGTCGACGCAGCCTACCCCAACGCCCGGTTGGTGCGCGCCCTGACAGCTTTTATGCCGCAAAGCCGGGGCTGTCGCGTACGTCTGCGTGAAGAGGTTCTTTCCGGCGTCGAGGAAGTGCTGCTCGAAGGCGTGGCTGACCTGGCCATCAGCAGCTTCAATATTCCCGGCTACCTGGGTACCGAGTTGAGCACCGTGGAGTTTGTCGCCGTGGCCCATCCCGACCACCCGTTGCATCGCCTGCAACGCGAGTTGCATTTCCAGGACCTCGAAAGCCAGTTACAAGTGGTAATTCGTGACTCCGGGCGCCAGCAACCACGCGACGTGGGCTGGCTGGGCTCCGAGCAGCGCTGGACCGTCGGCAGCCTGGCCACGGCGGCTGCCTTTGTGGGCAGCGGGCTGGGGTTTGCCTGGTTGCCACGGCACATGATCGAGCGCGAGCTCAAGGAAGGTCTCCTCAAGCCGTTGCCGCTCAACCAGGGCGGCAATCGTCACCCGGTGTTCTTCCTGTACGCCAACAAGGACAAACCCCTGGGCCCGGCAACTCAAATCCTTGTCGAATTGTTGCGAACTTTCGACACGGCACCGCTCGAGGCACCTTTCGCCGCACCGCAGCAAGCGTGATGAGCAGTGGGCAGGAACCTGATTCGAGAATATCCTGTCCAACACCCGCCGCCCGTGAACATCTACCATTGCAAGATGTGGCACGGGCACTGGTTCAATGCCCCCCAGCTTCACTGACGGTGCGGCATAGAACGGTCACCCAACTTTTCAGGATCACTGAACCATGCTTAAAAAAATTGCTCTTGCCGCTGGCGCCCTGCTGTTCGCTGCCAACCTTATGGCGGCTGAAACTGCCAAAGCGCCTCACGTGGTACTGGATACCAGCTTTGGCAAGATCGAAATCGAACTGGACCCGGTCAAGGCTCCGATCAGCACTGACAACTTCCTCAAGTATGTCGACAGCGGCTTTTACAACAACACCATTTTTCACCGCGTGATCCCGGGTTTCATGGTGCAAGGTGGTAGTTTTACGTCGCAGATGGTGCAAAAACAGACCCGCGACCCGATCAAGAACGAAGCCAGCAACGGCTTGCATAACGTTCGCGGGACCCTGTCGATGGCACGCACGTCGAACCCGAACTCGGCCACCAGTCAATTCTTCATCAACGTGGCAGACAATGCGTTTCTGGACCCGGGCCGTGATGCCGGTTACGCCGTTTTTGCCAAGGTGGTAAATGGCATGGACGTTGTTGACCAGATCGTCAACTCGCAAACCACCACCAAACAAGGCATGCAAAATGTGCCCATCGATCCGGTACTGATCAAGTCGGCCAAGCGTATCGACTGACAGGCGCTATCACGCAGGAAGCGCTGACTGGAAACAATACACGGTCGCTGCTGCCGCAGACGGCTATGCTGCCTTCGCCTGCAGCGACCGTGTTTTGCTCTGCCGGTCACACCACTATAAGGAGAGCCCGCGCTGCGGGCGTCAGTGCCAATGCTCTATCGTCGCTTCGAACAACTGATCGATATTTTTCGCGAAGCCCCCACTCCGGCTCCGCCCAGCACTGTCTGGGCATTTTATCTCTACTACCTGCGCCAGGTCTGGCCCGTGTTTGCCGCCTTGCTGGTGGTCGGGCTGATCGCGGCACTGATCGAAGTATCGCTTTTCAGCTACTTGAGCACGCTGATCGACCTGACCCAGGGCACGCCCAATACTGACTTTTTCAAGGTCCACAGCGGTGAGCTGATCTGGATGGCCGTGGTCGCACTGATCATCCGCCCGGTGTTCTTCGGCCTGCATGACCTGCTGGTGCACCAGACCCTGAGCCCCAGCATGACCAGCATGATCCGCTGGCAAAACCACAGTTATGTACTCAAGCAAAGCCTCAACTTTTTCCAGAACGATTTTGCCGGGCGCATCGCCCAGCGCATCATGCAAACCGGCAACTCCCTGCGTGATTCGGCGGTACAGGCCGTCGATGCGCTGTGGCACGTCCTGATCTATGCCATCAGCTCGCTGGTGCTGTTTGCCGAAGCCGACTGGCGCCTGATGATCCCCCTGCTGACCTGGATCCTGTGCTATGTCGGGGCCTTGTATTACTTCGTACCACGGGTCAAGGAACGCTCGGTGGTATCTTCTGATGCACGCTCCAAACTGATGGGCCGCATCGTCGACGGCTATACCAACATCACCACCCTCAAATTGTTCGCCCACACAAACTTTGAGCAGCAGTACGCGCGCGAAGCCATTATCGAGCAAACCGAAAAAACCCGACTGGCCAGTCGCGTGGTCACCAGCATGGACGTGGCAATCACCAGCCTGAATGGCCTGCTGATCGTCAGCACCAGCGGCCTGGCGCTGTGGCTGTGGAGCCAGTCGCTGATCAGCGTCGGCGCAATTGCCCTGGCCACCGGCCTGGTGATTCGTATCGTCAACATGTCCGGCTGGATCATGTGGGTGGTCAACGGCATTTTTGAAAATATCGGCATGGTTCAGGACGGCCTGGAGACCATCGCCCAACCTGTCGCCGTGACTGACCGCGACCAGGCTCCACGCTTGATCGTCAACCGTGGCGAAGTGCGTTTTGAACACGTTGACTTCCACTACGGCAAGCGCAGCGGGATCATCAGCGACCTCAACCTGGTAATTAAACCCGGTGAAAAAATCGGCCTGATCGGCCCTTCCGGTGCCGGCAAGTCAACCCTGGTGAACCTGTTGTTGCGCTTGTATGACCTACAAGGCGGTCGCATCCTGATCGACGATCAAAACATCGCCGAAGTGACGCAGGAAAGCTTACGCGAACAGATCGGAATGATTACCCAGGACACCTCGCTGCTGCATCGTTCGATCCGCGACAATTTGCTGTACGGCAAGCCGGACGCCACCGACGAGGAGCTGTGGGAAGCCGTGCGCAAAGCCCGGGCCGATGAGTTTATCCCGCTGCTATCAGATGCCCAGGGCCGCACCGGTTTTGACGCTCATGTGGGCGAGCGCGGCGTCAAGCTGTCCGGCGGCCAGCGCCAACGTATCGCCATTGCCCGCGTGCTGCTCAAGAACGCTCCGATCCTGATCATGGACGAGGCCACCTCGGCACTGGACTCCGAAGTCGAAGCCGCGATCCAGGAAAGCCTGGAAACCCTGATGCAAGGCAAAACCGTGATTGCCATCGCCCACCGCCTCTCCACCATTGCCCGGATGGACCGTCTGGTGGTCCTGGAAAACGGCCGTATCGCTGAATCCGGAACCCACAGCGAGCTGCTCGCCAAAGGTGGCTTGTACTCGCGTTTGTGGCAACACCAGACCGGTGGTTTTGTCGGCATCGACTGAACCAAAAAAGCGCTAGCTGCAAAGCGCGTGGAGCACAACGCCAGCCCCCGATTTCAAAGGGGGCTGGCGTTTTTTATGGCACTGGAAAAAAAACCGGCGAGTGCTGTAATTAGTAAAGGATTCGGGAGAATCCTGTAGTAAATCGCAGGAGGCAACGCCGCTTCAATTGCTCGATGGATTTATCCATCCGGGATCTCCTCCATGACCTTGTTCAAACGTTCCGTCACTGAGTTGCTGGGTACTTTCTGGTTGGTATTGGGCGGTTGCGGCAGTGCTGTGCTCGCAGCCGCGTTTCCTGATGTCGGCATCGGCCTGCTGGGGGTGGCTCTGGCATTTGGCTTGACCGTGGTGACCATGGCCTTTGCCATCGGCCATATAAGTGGCTGCCATCTCAACCCGGCCGTGTCGTTCGGCTTGTGGGTTGGTGGACGCTTTCCTGCAAAAGAACTGCCTGCCTACATCATTGCCCAGATCCTCGGCGGCGTGATTGCTGCCGGGCTCCTGTACATGATTGCCAGTGGCAAACCCGGCTTTGATCTGGCTGCCAGCGGGCTCGCAGCCAATGGCTATGGCGACCACTCACCCGGAGGCTACTCCATGGTGTCGGGGCTCATCTGTGAAATCACCATGACCGCCATGTTTATCCTGATCATCATGGGCGCCACTGACAAACGGGTATCCGCGGGGCACGCCCCTCTGGCCATCGGCCTGGCGCTGACGCTGATCCACCTGATTTCGATCCCGGTGACCAACACGTCGGTCAACCCGGCGCGCAGCACAGGCCCGGCGCTGATCGTGGGCGGCTGGGCGCTTCAGCAGTTATGGATGTTCTGGTTGGCGCCAATGCTGGGTGCGGCCATTGGCGCACTGATCTATCGCTGGCTGGGCAAGGAAGGCAGCTAAACGGCCGGACGCGAGGGTCAGGCCTGCCGATATGGCAGCGCCGACCTCGCCTCTTCAGCATACGCCAGCACACCGACCCGCTCACGCTGCAAAAAGTCACTTACGGCCGCCTTCAAGCCCTGATGGCGCAGGTAATGCCATGAGTGTGTGATCACCGGTTCAAAGCCGCGAATCAGCTTGTGCTCGCCCTGAGCACCAGCATCAAAACGCCTGATACCGTGGGCGATAGCGTAATCCATGCCCTGGTAGAAACACGTCTCGAAATGCAGGCGGTCAAACTCGCCAAGACATCCCCAGTAGCGACCATAGAGACTGTCGCCGCCGATCAGGCTGAACGCCATCGCAACCGGGGTCGAACCCTGTTTGGCCAGCACCACGCGAATCGATTCGGGCATGCGCTCGGCCAGCAGGCTGAAGAAATCCCGGGTCAGATACGGCGTTTGCCGTCGCACAGCATAGGTGTTGGCGTAGCAGGCGTAGACAAAATCCCATTGCGCTTCACTCACCTGCTGGCCTTCCAGCCACTCAAACTCAAACCCCTGCCCTGCCACTTGCTCACGCTCTTTGCGCATCTGTTTGCGCTTGCGTGAGCTCAGGGCATCGAGAAAATCCTGAAAGTCCCGGTACCCGCGGTTCTGCCAGTGAAACTGACAGCCCAGCCGTTGCATCCAGCCGGGTTGTTGCGCCAGCGCCGTATCGGCCAGCAGGTCGGTGAAATTGATATGGGCGCTGGACAGCCCTTCGATCTGCAGATAACCGGGCAAGGCCGCCAGCAGCTCAAGCCCGTCCTCGGCACGGGCGGCCAACAACCGGGGGCCGCTGACCGGACTGAACGGTACTGCCGCAAGCAGCTTGGGGTAGTACTCGATACCTGCACGCTCACAGGCTTGCGCCCACTCGTGATCGAACACGTACTCACCGTAGGAATGCCATTTTCGATAACTGGGCAACGCCGCCTGCAACTGCCCATTTTCATAATGCAGTAAATGCTCGGGCTGCCAGCCTGAATGCGGGCCCAGGCTGGCACTGTCTTCCAGGGTACTGAGAAAGGCATGGCGCAAAAAAGGCTGGGCCACCGGCACCAGCGCATCCCATTCATGGGCGGGGATGGTGGACAGGCTGTCGAGTCGTTGAAGCGGCATTAATAGTCCTCAAGGCGCGGCGTAGACGCGATGGTATCACCCAACCACTGAATCGCTTCACTGTCACAGACTTGCTATCAGTCTGCCACTTTTCTGTCATATCCACCCGCGATACTGACGCCGCTTCTTAGAACACGGGGTTATGAGCGACCTGTTTGCCAACACGCTCATGACACGCCAAGCCTCGTTAACGTGAGCCCGTAAAGGGCCGATTTTTCTTGGGGTGGCTAGGGCCATCTCAGCACTGGGAGATTCATAATGCGTCTTGTATCTACACGGGTTGCTGCGGGACTGTGTGGTGGCCTGGTATTGGCCATGAGCGTTCCGGCCAGCGCTGCGGTCGATGCCAAACTGCTCGAAATGCTAAAAGCCAACGGCTCTATTTCGCCTGCACAGTACTCCGAGCTGCAAACTGAACTCGCCAGTGAGAATCAAGCCAAGCAAGAAGCTGCCGCCGACCAGGTGAAAAAATCCGATCTCAGTGCCTTCGAACAGAAAGTCGCCTGGGCCGCCAAAACCGAACTCAAGGGGGATGTACGGGTTCGTCAGGAAACCGTCAAGATCGACGGCGAATCCGATGGCAAGAACAAGGACCGCCAACGTATTCGTGCTCGCCTGGGCGCCTATACCGAAATCAACCCGCAGGTGAATACCGGTATCCGTATCGCCACTGGCGGCGGTGACGATGCACGTTCCACCAACCAGGATCTGGACAACTACTTCGACAAGAAGCAACTGTGGCTGGACATGGCGTTCATCGACTACCACCCGACCGCCGTCAAGGACCTGCACCTGATTGCCGGCAAGATGCCACAGCCGTGGGTCAATATGGGCGATGTAATCTGGGATAGCGATATCAACCCGGAAGGTCTGGCCGCCACTTACAAACACAACCTGGGCAACAGCGGCGTCGAAATGTTTGGTAGCGCCGGTTACTACACCCTCAAGGACAACGTTGACGGCGAAGGCGTGCAATTCAAGCACGACCTGAGCCTGTACGCCGGCCAGCTGGGTGCTCGCTTCGCCCCTACCGACAGCCTGAAAGTGACCTTGGGCGGCAGCGTTTACAGCTACAACAACGACAAGGACAGCAAGTGCCCGACCACCGGGACCAAGACCACCCCATGTGCACTCGGCGTCAACGGTAACAGCACTGACGAGTTCCGCCTGTACGAAGGCTTCGGCCAGGTCGATATCGCCAACCTGCCCGTGCCGCTGTCGCTGTACGGCCAATACGTGCATAACGCTGCCACCGACAGCGATCAGGATGATGCCTGGTTGGTGGGCTTCAAATCCAAGCTCAACGCCTTCAGCCTGGACTACAACTACCGCGATATTCAGCGTAACGCCGTGGTCGGCGCTTTCACCGATTCTGACTTCGCCAACGGTACTACCGGTTCCCGCGGTCACAAGTTCAAAGTGGGTTATGAAATCGACAAGAACTTCGGTGTCGGCGTGACCTACTTCCTGACCAAGGCCGACTACGCGACCACCACCCAGAAAGATGCCAAGGCCAACACCTTGCAGCTGGACCTGGAAGCCAAGTTCTAAAGAAAGGTTTACTCAATAGACAAAACGCTGAAGTCATTCAGCGTTTTGTGCCGTAAAAGCAGAGCGAGGATGCCGTCGGCCCCCATCACATCCACCGACAGTGTTCTCGTTCATGCCCCGCCATCAGCGCGACTGCTCGCGCATCATTCGCTCAACCGTCTGCTCCAGATCCTCCGGTGGCGGTTCGGGAAGTTTTTGCAACGTGCCCCTCAACAAACGCATTTGCCTGATAAAACGCCTGCAGTTCGGACAGAACAGCAAATGATGGCGTACCAACAACCGCTGACGAAAACTCAGCTGGCCATCCAGATAGTCACTTGAGACCGCTACTTGCTGTTTGCAGGTCAACATTCGCCAGTTTCCTCGAAATGTTCCACGGTCGCGAAGACTTTGAGTCGGGCGCGATGTATCAACACCCGGACATTAGAGAGCGATATCTCAAGAATATTACAAATTTCTTCGAGCTCGAGCCCCTGGCGCTCGCGCAACACCAGCACACTGCTCTGCAACTGCGGCAGACTGAGGAGCGTTTGCTCAAGACATTCGCGCAACTCATCTTCGCTGAGCAATGCGTCAGGGCTGTCCTGATGCCAGGAATAAGGGGCAAGCAACCAGTGGCCATCGCTGGAAAACCGCTCATCGTCGACAGTACCGTGTGGCGAAGGCAAATCGTCGAGCAGCACTTCACGACGATTTTGCTTGTAGCGTTGTTTCGCCGCATTGGCCGTGATGGTCAGCAGCCAGGTTTTCAGGCTCGAACGGCCTTCGAACCCGGACAGGTTGCGCACCACTGACAGCCAGGCGTCCTGAACGATTTCGTCAGCATGGCGATTGCCGACGATCGCATAGGCCACAGCGCGCATGGCACCTTGATAGGTAGTGACCAGCTCGCGGAAGGCCTGTTGCTCGCCGTTAAGCAGACGTTTGAGCAGGTCAGCGTCGTCAACAGTTGCCATGCAGGTCTCCGCAACCGGAAAGTGATTTTTCTGTGTGGGAGCGGGCTTGCTAGCGATAGCATCACCGCAGTTTGCCTGTCAGACCGCGCTGCCTGTATCGCGAGCAAGCCCGCTCCCACCACAAACCAGCTGTGACCTTAGCGTTTACGCAGAATCACGCTGCCAATCGAGTAGCCGGCACCGAACGAGCTGAGCACCGCCAGCGAACCGCTTGGCAAGTCGTCCTGGTACTTGTGGAAGGCAATCACCGAACCGGCCGAACTGGTGTTGGCATAGGTGTCGAGAATCACCGGAGCTTCTTCGACCGAAGCTTCGCGGCCCAACAGCTTGCGCACGATCAGGTGGTTCATGCTCAGGTTGGCCTGATGCAACCAGAAACGTTTGACTTGCGCCACGTCCAGCTGGTTTTCCTGCAGATGCTGGCCGATCAGTTCAGCCACCATCGGGCAGACATCGCGGAAGACCTTGCGCCCTTCTTGCACGAACAGTTTGTCCGGGCTGTCAGCTGGCTCGTCGGATGCACGGTTGAGGAAGCCGAAATTGTTGCGAATATTGTTCGAATACGTAGTCAGCAGTTTAGTGCTGACGATGTCGAACTGGTGTTCGGACGTTGCCAGGTCGGCATGCTCGACCACTATCGCGGTCGCGGCATCGCCAAAGATAAAGTGGCTGTCACGGTCACGGAAATTCAAGTGGCCGGTGCATACTTCAGGGCTGATAAGCAGTACCGCGCGAGCCTGGCCCAACTGGACGCTGTTGCTGGCGGTCTGGATACCGAACGTTGCGGAAGAACAAGCCACGTTCATGTCAAAACCAAAACCCTGAATGCCCAGTGCATGTTGCACTTCGATGGCAATGGCCGGGTACGGGCGTTGCAGGTTGGAGCAGGCCACGATCACGCCGTCGATGTCAGCGGCGGTTTTACCCGCGCGTTCCAGCGCTTGTTTGGCAGCGCCAACGGCCATTTCGCAGAGTACCGACATTTCGTCGTTGGAGCGCTCCGGCAAATGCGGGCGCATGCGTTGCGGGTCAAGGATGCCGTCCTTGTCCATCACAAAGCGGCTTTTTATGCCCGAAGCCTTTTCGATAAAGGCGGCGCTGGACTCGGCCAGAGGCTGGATTTCACCGGCCTCGATAGCCACGGCGTGGTCCGCGTTGAACTGTTGTACATAGGTATTGAAAGACTGCACCAGCTCTTCGTTGGAGATGCTGTTGGCCGGGGTGTACAGGCCGGTGCCGCTGATGACGACGTTATGCACGATCGTTCCTCTATTCTGTTCAAGCAGAAGATATTGAAATCGTTTCAGGTACGGATAGCCGCGAAGTTTGCCATAAATGCCAGCATTTGGCGTTATTTACGGATCTTGCAGTAATCCCCCGTGGGAGCTGGCCTGCTCTCGATTGCAGCAACACGGTGCAAATGCATGACCGCGTCGCCTGCATCGCGAGCAAGCCCGCTCCCACAGGACTGCAGGCTCAAGCCTCCACCAAACTCCACTGCTTACTTAGGCGCTTGTCCGAAATCGGCACCTTGGTCCCCAGTTGCTGGCCGAATAACGACACCCGATATTCTTCCAGCCACCAGCGGTACAACTCAAGTTGCGGATCGCGCTTGCCCTCCTGCGCATGCTTGGTCGCACGCGCCTGGTACTGCGCCCACAAACCACTCAGCTCACCACTCCAGACCCGGTCTTTTTGCACCTGGCCCGGCAGTTTTTCAAGACGCATTTCTATCGCCTTGAGGTAGCGCGGCAACTCTTTAAGCCACAAAGCCGGGGTTTCGCGCACAAAACCCGGGTACACCAGATGGCTCAGTTGCTGCTTTATGTCATTCAACGCCACCGCCTGGGCCAGATCGATCTTGCCCTTGAAGCGTTTTTGCAGACCATGCCACAGTTTGAGGATTTCCAGCGTCAGTCTGGCCAGCTTTTCCGCATGTTCGGTCCAGGCTCCGCGCTTGCGCTCGGCAAGCGATGCCAGCCCCGCGCCATCACGGGGTAGTACCGCCTCGCCTTCCAGGATGCAGCTGTCGAGGCTGGCCAGCAGAATGTCCTCCACCAGGCTCTCGACCCGACCCAATTCGCGGTACAAAAGGCCAAGCTCAGTCAACCCTGGCAGCTTGCCACGCAAAAATTTCGCCGGTTCCGCCAGTTGTTGCATCAGCAAACGCTGCAACGCACGGCGATGCTGGAACTCAGCCTCGGCCGGGGTAGAAAAGCGCCCTTCCTTGACCGTATTGCCCTCTTCCACCAGCGCCGGGTAAACCGTCATCGACAGCCCGGCGATCTTCTGCTGGGTTTTCTCCGCCACCGGGGCAAACACCTTGGCCTCGACCGGCTGCTGATTTTTCGCGGTTTGCGGTACGGCCAGTGCTGCCTGACTGGCCTGGGCAAAGCGGGCCGTCAATTCGGCCAGATCACGACCCTCGCCGAGAAACTTGCCGTCGGCGTCGACCACTTCGATATTCATCTTCAGATGATTTTCAACTTGCTGCGCGGCTTGCGCCCAGGCCTCGTCGCTCACCCGAGCGCCGGTCATGCGCAGCAATTCGCGGCCCAGGGTTTGTGGCAATGATCCCTCAGCAAATTCCATGCGCTGCAACGCGGCCTTGACGAAGTCCGGCACCGGCACGAAGTTTTTGCGCAATGCCTTGGGCAAACTGCGCACCAGAGCGATGCATTTGGCTTCTATCATGCCGGGCACCAGCCACTCCATACGTTCCGGCGGCAAAACCGGGAGCAGCGGCGCTGGCACCTTGACCGTCACGCCATCGCGGGGGTGGTTGGGTTCAAAGTGATAGCTGAGCTCCAGGGTCAAATCCCCCAGATGCAACGTGTCAGGGTAATGCATGGCCGTGATTTCGGTGGCTTCGCGGGCCAGCACGTCTTCTTCGCGCATGATCAGCAACTGTGGATCTTTCTGGCTGTTGACCCGATACCAGCTGTCAAATGTCGCGGTCTGATGAATCTCGGCAGGCAGGCGAGCGTCGTAAAACGTGTAGAGGGTTTCTTCATCCGCCAGAATGTCACGGCGCCGGGCCTTGGCCTCCAGTTCGTCGAGTTGTTCAAGCAACTGCGCGTTGGCCGTCAGGCATTTGGCCCGCGACTGAATTTCGCCACGCACCAGCCCTTCACGGATAAACAGCTCGCGGGACAGCACCGGGTCAATCGGCCCGTAATGCACGGCACGGCGACCGACCACGATCAGGCCGAACAGGGTGATCTGCTCATAGGCCACCACCTGCCCGCGCTTCTTCTCCCAATGGGGCTCGAAATAGTTCTTTTTCACCAGATGCCCGGCCAGCGGTTCGATCCAGTCCGGCTCGATCTTGGCCACCATCCGCGCATACAATTTGGTCGTTTCTACCAGCTCGGCAGTCATCAGCCACTGCGGACGCTTTTTACCCAGCCCCGAAGACGGATGGATCCAGAACCGCCGCTGGCGCGCCCCGAGGTAATCTCCGTCCTCGGTTTTTTGCCCGATCTGGCTCAGCAACCCCGACAGCACCGCCTTGTGCAGTTTTGCATAATCGGCCGGTTCCTGATTGACCGTGAGCTGCATATCGCGACAGATCAGGCTCAATTGACGGTGGGAATCACGCCACTCGCGCAACCGCAGGTAGTTGAGGAAGTTCTTGCGACACCAGTTGCGCAGCGGGCTGGCCGTCAGCGCCTGGCGCTGCTCCTCAAAACCGCGCCATACGTTGATCAGACCGGCAAAGTCAGAGTCGACATCTTTCCATTGCGCGTGGGCCTGATCTGCCGCTTGTTGACGTTCCGGCGGACGTTCACGCGGGTCTTGCACCGACATCGCACTGGCGACGATCAATACTTCCTGCAAACTGCCGAGCTTGGCGGCTTCGAGCAACATACGGCCCATGCGCGGGTCCACCGGCAGGCGGGCCAACTGACGGCCCAGCGGTGTGAGCTGGTTTTCGCGGTTAACCGCCGACAGTTCTTGCAGCAGATTGAAACCGTCAGTGATTGCCTTGCCGTCCGGGGGCTCAATAAACGGAAACGCGGTGATTTCGCCCAGGCGCAGGTGCAGCATTTGCAGGATGACTGCCGCAAGGTTGGTACGAAGAATCTCAGGATCGGTAAATTCGGGGCGACCGTTAAAATCTTCTTCGGCATACAGGCGCACGCAGATACCCGGCTCGACCCGGCCACAACGGCCCTTGCGCTGGTTGGCGCTGGCCTGGGAAATCGCTTCTATCGGCAGGCGCTGGACCTTGGCCCGGTAGCTGTATCGGCTGATGCGCGCCGTGCCGCTGTCAATCACGTAACGGATGCCCGGCACAGTCAATGACGTTTCCGCTACGTTGGTGGCCAGCACCACACGGCGGCCCGGGTGCGACTGGAAAATCCGCTGCTGTTCGGCAGGCGACAACCGCGCATACAACGGCAGGATCTCGGTGTGCTTGAGTTGCGCCTTGCGCAGCATGTCGGCGGCATCGCGGATTTCCCGCTCGCCTGGTAAAAATACCAGCACATCGCCGGGGCTTTTACGCTCACTGCGCTCGAACGCGGCAATCTCGTCCAGGGTGGCAATTATGGCCTGGTCGACGCTCAGGTCTTCTTCAACGTTGTTGCCCTCTTCGTCCTGCTGGGAGGTCAACGGGCGATACCAGGTCTCGACCGGAAAGGTACGGCCCGACACTTCGACAATGGGCGCGTCATTGAAGTGTTTGGAGAAACGCTCAAGATCGATGGTTGCCGAGGTGATGATGACCTTCAAATCGGGACGACGGGGCAGCAGGATCTTCAGATAACCGAGCAAAAAGTCGATGTTCAGGCTGCGCTCGTGGGCTTCGTCGACGATGATCGTGTCATAGCGTTCGAGATAGCGGTCGTGCTGGGTTTCGGCCAGCAGGATACCGTCGGTCATCAGCTTGATCAGGGTATTGGAATCGCTCTGATCCTCAAACCGCACCTGATAGCCGACCAGCGCACCCAGCGGCGTGCCCAGCTCTTCAGCCACCCGGCTGGCCACACTGCGGGCGGCGATGCGCCGCGGTTGGGTATGGCCGATCAG
>NZ_WIVQ01000336.1:0-247 GCF_009600545.1 Pseudomonas sp. FSL R10-1339
GTGGAAGTTGGGGTGGCTGCGCAGGCGGTCAATGGCGTCGGAGCCAATGTCCAGACCGTACACTTCATAGCGGTCGTCTTGCAGCAGGCGCTCGGACAAATGGTTACCGATAAAGCCGTTCACGCCCAAAATCAGCACGCGGGTACGACGCGGCGCCCGTCCTGATTCACTGCCACGCAATCGTGAACCTTCAACCAGACCCAGTTCGCGTGCCAATTGCGGGCCGCTGAGGTACAGACCGTTGTCG
>NZ_WIVQ01000337.1:0-246 GCF_009600545.1 Pseudomonas sp. FSL R10-1339
TCTCAGGGCCTGCTCTGGGGATTGGCTGGCTATGCCGTATCTTGCCTCGCCCCCACAATGGGCCTGCCGCCGGAACTGCCGGGCACAGCCGCTGCCGACCTGCTGCAACGTCAGCTGTGGTGGGTCACTACGGCCGCGTCTACAGCAGTCGGTATCGCCCTGCTGGTGTTCGGCAAGCATTGGGCGCTCAAGGTCCTTGGCCTTGCCATTTTGGCGGTGCCGCATCTCTTTGGCGCTCCACAGCCT
>NZ_WIVQ01000338.1:0-244 GCF_009600545.1 Pseudomonas sp. FSL R10-1339
GGGTCGTTAGCTCAGTTGGTAGAGCAGTTGGCTTTTAACCAATTGGTCGTAGGTTCGAATCCCACACGACCCACCATTTTTGGCTCCAGTTCGCTGGGGTTAGATCTTAAGATCAGAGGCCAAAAGCACTGATCGAAGAAGGCGCCTCTTGAAGGTGCTTTTTTTTACCGGGGTATAGCGCAGTCCGGTAGCGCGCCTGCTTTGGGAGCAGGATGTCAGGAGTTCGAATCCCCTTACCCCGACC
>NZ_WIVQ01000339.1:0-244 GCF_009600545.1 Pseudomonas sp. FSL R10-1339
TGACCCATATGCTGCGTGAGCGTTTGTCTCCCGAGCAGATTGCCGGCAAGCTGCGCAGCATGAACATACCCAACCTGCGAGATGCCTACGTCTGTCGCGAGACGATCTACAACGCGATCTATGCCCTGCCAGTGGGTGAGCTGCGTAAGGAGCTGATCATCTGTCTGCGCCAAGGCAAGACGACGCGCCGGCCGCGCTCTGGCGGCGTGGATCGGCGCGGCCAGATCCCTGAGATGGTCAGTAT
>NZ_WIVQ01000340.1:0-241 GCF_009600545.1 Pseudomonas sp. FSL R10-1339
GACCGAGCCTTGTTGGACGTTAACTTCAACCGGGGCCATGTACTGCTTATCAGTTGCTGTAACCGAGGACTCGACAGTGGGCAAGTGAGCGTCATCGATCGGCTGTATCTGCGGGGAAGACACATCAGGTTTGTTCGCAACATGCAGCAAAACCAAAGCAATATTGAAGAGCAAATCAATTATGGCGGGGGCTTTGGTTTCTTCATCGTCACTCTCGAGCGCCTTGAAATCTTGTTTCACT
>NZ_WIVQ01000341.1:0-239 GCF_009600545.1 Pseudomonas sp. FSL R10-1339
ACCACCGAAATGATCTCGGAGATCTGATCAACGTCCAGTTGCGCAGCAACGCGCGGCAGGATGTTTTTGCCGTTGGAGGTGGCAGCGGCCAGGATATGGCTGTAGCCAGCACCCAGCTCTGCAACCAATGGCGCAACGTTTTCCGGCAACTGATGGGCGTAAGCCGCGTTATCAGCAACCAGAACTTTGGCCACACCAGCGATCTGCGCAGCTGCTTCGGCTACAGCGCCAATGCCCTG
>NZ_WIVQ01000342.1:0-239 GCF_009600545.1 Pseudomonas sp. FSL R10-1339
GGCTATAGATATATGAGATACCTGAATGACGATGGAACCATTAATGAGTATGCGGAAAAGGTTCTAACCAAGTATAAAGCTCCAGTGACCTATGCAGGATTTGAAGAGTTTTTCTCCGGAAAAAAAGCTCGCGATGCGTTCCAAATTAAAGGCCCTGAAGTGGGTCCAGATATGAACGGCCCCAAATCATGGAGCGACTCAAGGATTCGTGCACGATTTGATACATTACAGTTATATAA
>NZ_WIVQ01000343.1:0-239 GCF_009600545.1 Pseudomonas sp. FSL R10-1339
CGCAGGACATTGGCGCCTACATGCGGCCCAAGATGCTGGACGTATTCCCGCACCTTAAAGACGTGAAGATCGATTACCAGTGGGGCGGCATGATCGGCATTGGCGCCAACCGTTTGCCGCAAATTGGCCGCCTGCCGGATCAGCCCAATGTGTATTACGCCCAGGCGTACTCAGGCCACGGGGTGAACGCCACGCACCTGGCGGGCAAGTTGCTGGCCGAAGCCATCAGCGGCCAGCAC
>NZ_WIVQ01000344.1:0-238 GCF_009600545.1 Pseudomonas sp. FSL R10-1339
TGGCCCGGCAACGTGCGTGAACTGGACAATGCGCTGCAGCGCGCGCTGATTTTGCAGCAGGGCGGTTTGATCGAAGCGGCCGATTTTTGCCTGTCCGGGCCGGTTGCCTGTGCACCTTTGCCGGTGCTGGCTGAAGCCTTGCCGGTGGATGTGGGTGATTCAGCCGGGGCGCTGGGTGAAGACCTGCGCCGTCGTGAGTTCCAGATGATTATCGACACCCTGCGCAACGAGCGCGGGC
>NZ_WIVQ01000345.1:0-237 GCF_009600545.1 Pseudomonas sp. FSL R10-1339
CCTGATTGATAGACGCCGAGGCAGTCTACGCCGGGATGCTGAACTGCGCCTCTTACACGGGGTCACAATTAATACGTTGTTCTAGACTCAGGGCTCCCGACCTTGGCTTCATGGAGGATTGAATATGCTGTTGTTGTGGATTTTGGTGTTGATCGTGGGCGTTGCCTGGCTGGCCCATCGACGCGTCGCACCTTTGACGATTATCAGTATGGTCGCGGTCTATCTACTGGCCATGGG
>NZ_WIVQ01000035.1:0-43652 GCF_009600545.1 Pseudomonas sp. FSL R10-1339
ACGCAGCAGGGCGCTGGCATCGAAACGCCGATTGGCAAAGCGGGTGGCAGACAACGCCACGGCCACGCCCGCCAGCAGCACCGCCACCAGGCTGGCCATGTTCAGGTAACGCTCGGCCTTGCCCAGCGCACCGCCGATCTGCTGGTTGCCGTCACGGCCGTCCAGGAGGCGCTGGTTGGCGTCCAGGCCAGGCTTGATCACCTGGCGATACGATTCCAGCGCCGGTGCTTCACCGCGCCACAGT
Organism: Pseudomonas sp. FSL R10-1339; assembly: GCF_009600545.1. Taxonomy (NCBI): domain Bacteria; kingdom Pseudomonadati; phylum Pseudomonadota; class Gammaproteobacteria; order Pseudomonadales; family Pseudomonadaceae; genus Pseudomonas; species Pseudomonas sp. FSL R10-1339. The sequence goes on from NZ_WIVQ01000035.1 coordinate 245, forward strand.
TCGCGGTAGGTGACACGGCTGCCCGGTTGTACGATGCCGGTGGAGGCAAGGTCGTCCAGATTGATCAGTACTCGTGGGGTCAGGCTGTAAAGGTTGCCGGCCCGGTCGGGTTCGTAAGTCAGCACGCGGGTGATACGCACGGTTTTTGAACCGACATCGATTTCATCGCCGACCTTCAGGTCCAGCGCGGTCAGCAGTCGGGCTTCGGCCCAGGCCTCACCGGATTTGGGACCGCCCGCAGGCTGTTCTTCGGCATAGAGCTGCGGGGCGCTTTTCAGTTCGCCGCGCAACGGGTAGGCATCGTCTGCCGCCTTGATGCTGGAGAGCTGAATGCCATTGTCGGTGGCAATCACGCTGGCGAATTCGACCACCCGGGCGTGTTCGAGGCCCAGGTCGTTGCCGACCTTGATTTGTTCTTCACGGGCCGGGGCCGTGCCATCAAGCACCAGGTCGGCGCCGAGGAACTCGGTGGCACGCAACAACATCGCGCCATTGAGGCGGGCACCGAAGTAGCCGATGGCCGTGCTGGCCGCCACGGCGACCAGCAGGGCGAAGAACAGCACCCGCAGCTCGCCGGCGCGGGCATCGCGCAGTAATTGGCGTACGGCCAGACTCAGCATGCGCAACAGCGGCAGACGTGCCATCAGGGCTCCAGAGGGCCGACCAGATGGCCAGCTTCAAGACGGATCAGGCGCCGGCAACGATGGGCCAGGCGTTCGTCATGGGTCACCAGCACCAGGGTGGTGCCGTTTTCCTTGTTCAGTTCAAAGAGCAGGTCGGTGATGCGCTCGCCAGTGTGGCTGTCCAGGTTGCCGGTGGGTTCATCGGCAAACAGCACGTCGGGATTGGCGGCAAATGCCCGGGCAATGGCAACCCGTTGCTGCTCGCCGCCGGACAGCTGGCGTGGCGAGTGACTCAGGCGCTGGCCCAGGCCGACGCGTTCCAGCAGGTGGCGGGCATGCTCGCGGGCATCCTTGCGACCCTCCAGTTCCAGCGGCAGCATGACGTTTTCCAGGGCATTGAGGCTGTCGAGCAGCTGGAATGACTGGAACACAAAGCCCACGTGTTCGGCCCGCACCCGGGCGCGCTGGTCTTCGTCCAGGGTGCTCAGGGCTCGCCCGGCCAGGATTACTTCGCCCTGGCTGGGCAGGTCGAGGCCGGCGAGCAGGCCCAGCAGCGTCGATTTGCCTGAACCTGAGGCGCCGACAATCGCCAGGCTGTCGCCCTTGCTCAGTTCGAGGCTCAAGGAGTGCAGGATGGTTAACTCGCCTTCCGCGCTGGGAACCACTTTGCTAAGGTTCTGCGCGGTGAGAATACTTTCGCCCATGGAGAATCCAATGCGTGTGTGGTTTTTAAGTGTTGCTCTGGCCCTGATGTGCGTGGCACAGACGGCAACGGCGGGAACTGTCTTGATCGTCGGCGATAGTATCAGCGCGGCTTTCGGCCTGGATACCCGTCAGGGATGGGTGTCTTTGCTCGAACAGCGGCTCAGGGAGCAAGGCTACGACGACAAGGTGGTCAATGCTTCGATCAGTGGCGACACCAGCGCCGGAGGGCTGGCGCGGCTTCCTGCGCTGCTTGCAGAGCATAAACCGGATGTAGTGATTGTCGAGCTGGGTGGCAACGATGGCCTGCGCGGGCAGCTCCCTGCGCAATTGAAACAAAATCTTGCAGGAATGATCGATGCCTCGCAGCAGGCGGGTGCCAAGGTGTTGCTGTTGGGGATGCAATTGCCGCCCAATTATGGCGCGCGTTACACCCGGGCTTTTGCTGCGGTGTACAGCGAGCTGGGCAAGGAAAAAAACGTTGCCCTGGTGCCGTTTTTGCTTGAGGGCGTGGGCGGCAAGCCCGAACTGATGCAGGCCGATCGCATCCACCCGGCAGTCGGTGCGCAGGGGCTTTTGCTGGATAATGTGTGGCCGGCGTTAAAACCCCTGCTTTGATGCTTTTCTAGTGGCAGTGTTTCGGCTAAGGTGGCGCCCCCCCGATTTGGAGCCCTCGATGTCGCGTCCTGCCTGGTCTTTATATGCCTATCAACTGATCGAGCCCGATGAGCAGCTCGATCTGTTCGCCTGCCAGGAGGTACGGGTGCATCTGGTGACACGTCAACTGGAGCTGGGAGGCACCATTGACCGCACCTTGTGTGGCTCATTGCTGCCGGCGCAACCGCGTTGGTCGGATGTCACCCGCAAGGTGTTTCAGGACCACCGGTTATGCCCGCTGTGCCGGGCAATCATCGAGTCGCAGCGCCGGGGCACGGAGCCCATCTGGCCAGAGTTGCGCTTTGAACTATGATCTTACCTGTTTGATGCCCTGACCGGCTCACGCTCCCCGTGGGCGCGGTGTACACTCCCTTTTTTTGTCCCCCGTTGATTATGCGAAGGATGTTCCGGATGTTGTCGCGCCTACCTGCAGTTACCCGCTACCTGTCCGTTGCCGCACTTTGTGTTGCGGGTCCCGCGGTCGCGCTTGAATTCCCGCTGCCACCGCCTGGCGAAGATGTCGTTGGCGAAGTGCAGGTGATCAAAGGCAAGTACGAAGACTCCTTTGCCGACCTAGGTAACCAGTACGAGCTGGGCTATTCGGAAATGATCGCTGCCAACCCCGGGGTAGACGCCTGGCTGCCGGTCAAAAAGAACCCGGACGGCACCCTCGTCGATACCGATATCGTGTTGCCGACCCAGTTCATCCTGCCGCCGGGTAAGCGTGAGGGGATCGTGATCAACCTCGCCGAATACCGCCTGTATTATTATCCCAAGGACCAGAACAAGGTTTACACCTTCCCGCTGGGGATTGGCCGCGAAGGTTGGGGATCGCCCCTGGGGCAAACCAAAATCACCGCCAAGACGCCCAATCCGACCTGGACACCGCCGGCTTCGATCAAGGCCGAGCACGCCAAAAATGGTGACCCGCTGCCTAACGTGGTGCCCGCAGGCCCCGATAACCCGCTGGGTCCGTTCAAGTTCACCCTCGGCATGCCGGGCTACCTGATCCACGGCTCCAACGCCAAGTTCGGCATTGGCACGGGCACCAGCCACGGCTGCTTCCGCATGCTTAACCAGAACGTGCTGCAAATGGCGCAGATGGTGCCGGTGGGTACGCCGGTGCGGATCATCAACGAGCCGTACAAAATTGGCGTCAGTGGCGGCAAGGTGTTCCTTGAAGTTCACGAGCCGTTGAACGTGAAGGATGGTTCGTTGCTGGCCGTGAGCGACAAGTCGCACTTGACCCCTGAAGACTTGCAGAACAAGTACGCAGGCTTCATGAACTTCCTGCTCAAGCATCAGGACCTTGAAAACAGCATCCAGATAGACAAGGATCTGGCATTCCCGGTAGTGGGAGCAGAAACCGGCATACCTGCAGTAATAGGCACAACCAATACCGGTATGGCTACTGGCCAGTCGCTGGATTATGTGCAGTAAGCCGTACTGAACAAGCGCAATAAAAAGCCGCCCCGGTTAATACCCCTGGCGGCTTTTTTATTGCCTGTTTAGTGACCGGCAGGCAATAAAAAAGCCGACCTATAAATAGGTCGGCTTGATAACAGTCCCGAAGGACTATTACTTGCGGCTTGCTTTTTCAAGCATGCGCAGAGCGCGCTCGTTAGCTTCGTCAGCAGTCTGTTGTGCTTTTTGAGCAGCAGCCAGAGCTTCATCAGCTTTACGGTAGGCTTCGTCAGCACGAGCCTGGGAGCGAGCTGCTGCATCTTCAGTTGCAGTCAGACGGGCTTCAGTTTCTTTAGATACGCTGCTGCAACCGGTAGCCAGAACTGCGGCCAATGCCAGAGCAGAGAATTTCAGAACGTTGTTCATCGTGTTCCCCTTCAAGGATTTTCTAATTGAAGCTGTTCCTTCAAAGTGAGGAAACAGCCGGCGTACATAGTACCCATTACTTGTAGTAAGTAAAATGACCTAGCGCAAGAACCAAAAAAAATAATTGGCTGGCAATCTCGGTAGGCTAGCTTTAACAGATTGTGTTTGTAAAACAGTCAGTTTGGAGTGCCCTAAGTGGCATCAGAGTGATGGCGCAGCGTGACTTTAAGTGCGGTTGAACGTCATAGCCTCCACCTTCCGGAAAATGTTCAGGGCCGGGTCAAGGATGTCGGGCCGGCGAAACGTTGGTGCGGGCCTGATCTGCTGACAACTGGCTGCCCCGGGAAGTGAACATTTGCACTAGAGTGGCTACTCTCTAATCAGGCCTGCCGGCACATCCCGGGCTGGCAGCGCGTGCGTGATGGCGTAGTAGTTCCCTCGGCGGAAAAACATCAGTAAGGTAGGGGTCACACTACAAGACCCGCGAGGAGCAATGATGAGCGAGGCGTTGTCTATCCACCATGACCAGGCAGGTCACCAGTTTGAGACCACTGTCGACGGTCATCGTGCTTACCTGACCTACATGGATCTGGGTAAGCAGACTCTGGATATCTATCGCACGTTTGTGCCTAACGCCCTGCGTGGTCGGGGTATTGCGGCAGCCTTGACGGAGCAGGCGCTCGATTACGCAGACAAGATGGGCTATGAGGTGATTCCCTCATGTTCATACGTTGAGCGCTATATGGAACGCCACAAGCGCCCTCAGGCCAATACCTGAAGAACACGCACACAAAAACGCCGGGCATGCCCGGCGTTTTTGTGTGCGTCTGCAACCGTGCGGAACTGGCGCCAAACTATTGTGGGAGCGAGCAAGCCCGCTCCCACATGGGCTGTTAGCCGCGGGTGCGCTTTGGCAACACATCCTTGAGCTTGGCATGCATGCTGCGCAAGGTGGTCTCGGTAGCCGACCAGTCGATGCAGGCATCAGTGATCGACACGCCGTACTGCAAGTCTTCAAGGTTTTTAGGAATTGCCTGGCAGCCCCAGTTCAAGTGACTCTCAACCATCAGGCCGATAATCGACTGGTTGCCCTCGACGATCTGGTTGGCCACGTTTTCCATGACCAGCGGCTGCAGGGCCGGGTCCTTGTTGGAATTGGCGTGGCTGCAATCGACCATGATGTTCGGGGTGATCCTGGCCTTGGTCAGTGCCTGCTCGCAGAGCGCAACGCTGACGGAGTCATAGTTCGGTTTGCCGTTGCCGCCGCGCAATACCACATGACCGTAGGCATTGCCCTTGGTGGTGACGATCGACACGCCGCCTTCCTGGTTGATACCCAGGAAACGATGCGGGCTTGAAACCGACTGCAAGGCATTGATCGCAACCGTCAGGCCGCCATCGGTGCCGTTCTTGAAGCCTACGGCCGAAGACAGGCCGGACGCCATTTCACGGTGAGTCTGGGACTCAGTGGTGCGTGCGCCGATGGCCGACCAGCTGATGAGGTCCTGCAAGTACTGCGGGGAAATCGGGTCGAGGGCTTCAGTTGCGGTTGGCAGGCCCATTTCGGCCAGGTCCAGCAGCAGCTTGCGACCAATATGCAGACCGTCCTGGATCTTGAACGAGTCGTCCAGATACGGGTCGTTGATAAGGCCTTTCCAGCCCACGGTGGTACGGGGCTTTTCGAAATAAACCCGCATGACCAGATACAGCGTGTCGCTGACTTCAGCCGCAAGCACCTTCAGGCGCTCGGCGTATTCATGGGCAGCCTTGAGATCGTGAATCGAGCAAGGCCCGATGACAACGAACAGTCGATGGTCAGTGCCATCCAGGATGTTGCGAATCACCTCGCGCCCTTTGGTCACGGTCCGCAGCGCTGTTTCGCTGAGAGGAATCTCGCGTTTGAGCTGTTCAGGGGTGATCAGGGTTTCGTTGGAGGCAACGTTTAGGTCGTCGATCGGTAAATCAGCCATCGTGTTACTCGTCAGGTCACGGGTGCCGGCCGCCAGCGATCCCCGTGCGGCGGAGCACAGCTTGATTGAGCGCATCGGGGAGCCGAACCTTAACGCGTTATCCGGTAGGTCGACAATGGGCAGGTACAGCTTTAATCCAGCACGGCCTGCGCCATTGCGTGGTCCATGGTGGCTTGCGAGAACTCCACGGCGTGATGAGTGACCCATTCCAGAGCCAGGGCTTGCAGGTCCTGGGGGCAGGGGCTTTGTTGCTGCTGCAGGCGTGAGAAGTGTTCGATCTGACAGACCTGTTCGCCCATTCGCGCACCAAACAGGGTTTGTTCATCAATCAAGGCAACGCCGATGCGGTAACCCTCCTTGCGCTTTTCGCACCAGGCTATATAGCCCGGATAACGTGCGTTTTCCCCCAGGGTAGGCATGGACATATCAACGGCGGTGCCGCATCGCCAGCTTCTGTCGCTGTTGCATGCCACGCCGCCGAGGCTGATAGAGTGCAGCTTCTGGCGCGGCAGTGAAGGTTGGTTGCGTAGCGTTATCTCAACGGGAATATCATCTGGGTGAGGTAAAAAACGACCCATGAATTCGGACTCCAGGTGCCATTAAATTAGTATTGTCTTATGAGTATAGTGACTGCGATGGAACTGACTGACTTTGATGCCGACCAGCTACTGCTGGCACTTCCCGGCACCTCGCTGGTCATCTTTACCGGTGCGGGCTGTTCGGCGTGCCGAGTGGCCCGGCGCATGCTGCCCGACATGCAATTGCCCGTTGAACGGTTGTGCTGGATTGATGCCGGCAACAACGGCGGGTTGGTCGAGCGCTACGAAATTTTCCATCTGCCTAGCCTGTTTGTGGTGCACAACGGGGCCTTTTACGGTGAGTTGAAATCGCGCCTGAGCGAAGGTGAGCTGGCACATCATGTTCGGCTGGCCTTGATGCTTGAGCCTGACGAGCTACCGTGAAGCAACGTTTGAACCCGCTTTAGTGCTGTGGAGGCGATATGAGCAAAGGCTTAAAGGGCAAGCTGGTGCTGGCCATTTCTTCTCGGGCCCTGTTCGACTTGAGCGATAGCCATCAGGTGTACCTGGCCCAGGGGATCGAGGCGTACCGGCAATACCAGATCGAACATGAAGATGAAGTACTGGCCCCGGGGGATGCCTTTGCGCTGGTCAAGAAGCTCCTGAGCTTTAATGCCAGCCTTGGCCGGGAGCGGGTCGAGGTGGTGCTGGTCTCGCGTAACAGCGCCGATACCGGGCTGCGGGTGTTCAATTCGATCCAGCATTACGGCCTGAATATTTCCCGGGCAGCGTTCTCGGGCGGGCGCAACCCCCATCCCTATCTCAATGCTTTTGGTTGTGATCTGTTTTTGTCGACCCATGCCGAGGATGTGCGCAGTGCCCTGGATGCGGGTTTTGCAGCCGCAACCATTCTCTCGGGTGGCTCACTGCGTGCCGAAAGCAATGAACTGCGGATTGCCTTTGACGGTGATGCGGTGCTGTTTTCCGACGAGTCGGAGCGGGTTTTCCAGTCCGGAGGCCTGGAGGCATTTCAGTCCCTTGAGCGCGAATCTGCGCGCAATCCGCTGCGGGGCGGGCCCTTCAAGGGCTTTCTGGAGGCTTTAAACCTGTTGCAACGCGAGTTCCCCGATGACAACTGCCCGATTCGCACTGCGCTGGTCACTGCCCGTTCGGCTCCTGCCCATGAACGGGTGATCCGCACGTTGCGTGACTGGGACATTCGTCTGGATGAATCGCTTTTTCTGGGCGGGCTGGATAAATCGGCCTTTCTCGAAGCCTTTGCTGCGGATGTATTTTTTGATGACCAGGCCGGTCATTGCGAGAGGGCGCGCCAGGTGGTGGCGACCGGCCATGTGCCTCACGGCATCAGCAATGAATCCAGGGATTTCGCCCCCGAATAAGCATTGCCGGCGAGTTGCCGAGCGGAGCATCGCACTTGTCCCGACGCTGCTAAGCTCAACTTACTTCGTATATTGACGCTGTCGGGAAGGTCGCATGATTCGCTCAATCCTGTACGCCACTGACCTCGGCATTTACGCGCCCGTTGTGATGCAGCATGCGCTTGGAATGGCCCGCAGTTTCAGCGCCGATCTGTTTGTGTTGCATGTGGTTGAGCCCATGGGCCTGTTTGCCGAGTCGGTACTGCAGAGCTATCTCGATGAGCAGGCGTTGAGCGAGCTGCACCAGCAGGGCATGAGCACAATGCTTTCCAATATCGAGTTGCGGGTATTGGAGAGTCTTCGCGAAGAGTTGGCGGGGTGGGAACAGGAACTGGCCTTGATCCGATCGGTCAAGGTTATTCAAGGGGAGCCTTCACACGTCATTCTGGAGCAGTCGCAAAAGCTTTCAGTAGACCTGCTCATACTGGGCAGTCATGCCCAGCCCTCGGGGGGCGAATCGCATTTGGGGCGTACGGCCGCCCGAGTTATCGAGCTGGCCAAGATACCGGTGTATCTGGTGCCCCTGATGCAGCGCCGGCGCAGTGCTGATGTGTAAGGCTGATGAATCAATAAAAATGATAAAAAAGTTCTAGATTTCTTATTCCAACCTTCCATATAGTTATATATCGCCGCCGATGCCTTGGCGCCTATCAGCTTTGAGGGATGCATATGAAGCTTCAACAATTGCGCTACATCTGGGAAGTGGCGCACCACGACCTCAACGTTTCGGCCACCGCGCAGAGTCTTTACACCTCACAGCCGGGTATCAGCAAACAGATCCGCCTGCTTGAAGACGAACTGGGCGTCGAGGTATTTGCCCGCAGCGGCAAACATCTGACTCGCGTCACTCCGGCTGGCGAGCGCATCATCACGACCGCTGGCGAGATCCTGCGCAAGGTCGAAAGCATCAAGCAGATCGCCCAGGAATTCTCCAACGAGAAAAAGGGTACGCTGTCGATTGCCACCACCCACACCCAGGCGCGTTATGCATTGCCGCCGGTGATCAGCAACTTTATCAAGCAGTATCCGGACGTAGCCCTGCATATGCACCAGGGTTCGCCCATGCAGATCGCCGAGATGGCCGCCGATGGCACTGTCGATTTTGCCATTGCCACTGAAGCCCTTGAGCTGTTCGGCGACCTGGTGATGATGCCGTGCTACCGCTGGAATCGCTGCGTCGTGGTGCCTCAGGGTCACCCGCTGACCAAACTGCCAAAGCTGACCCTCGAAGCGCTGGCCGAATACCCGATCGTGACCTATGTGTTCGGCTTTACCGGTCGCTCCAAGCTCGACGAGGCGTTCAGCCATCGTGGCCTGACCCCTAAAGTGGTATTTACCGCTGCCGACGCCGACGTGATCAAAACCTATGTGCGTTTGGGCCTGGGTGTTGGCATCGTGGCCAAAATGGCCGTCGACACCAATCTGGATAAAGATCTGGTGGTCCTTGATGCCAGCGAGCTGTTCGAGTCCAGCATCACCAAAATCGGTTTCCGTCGTGGCACTTTCCTGCGCGGATTCATGTGCGACTTTATCGAGAAATTTGCCCCGCACCTCACCCGTGAAGTGATGGCCAAAGCGATTGCCTGCCACAACAAGCAAGAGCTGGAAGAGCTGTTTGAAGGCGTGGAATTGCCGGTTCACTGATTCGCCGGCCCTGTACTACCCCTGTGGGAGCGGGCTTGCCCGCGATGGCATCGACGCGATCTGATTCAAGGATCGCGCCGTCTGCATCGCGAGCAAGCCCGCTCCCACATTTGGTTCGCAGGGCTGTAATTGCTGCACACTGGCCAGGCGCTGGCTGAGCGCTTTATGGATATTTATTTAGTGCCCGCCAGAAACGCACTTATTTGAAACTAAGGGCTCCACTGACTTCCAGGAGCCCGGACATGAATCACCCCATCCATAGCACTTGCCCCGCCAGGCGCGCGTTGCGCACAGGGGGGATGAATGACGATACGCAAGGAAACGGTCCCGAAACACAGGCGTTGCTTAGACCAAGACCGGAGCTAAGCCCCAGATTTATCAGCGCCGATGACGCTGCGGTCTATGCCCATGACCTGATCGGCAACCGTCGTGACAAAGAGTACGGTGGTTTTATCCTGAGCAAGGACGGCCGGTTTTACGCGACATTGCCGGTGTGCAGCGACGGGAACCTGTTTCGTCCGTCCGATGTGCTTTCGCGAGCCTCTAATGGCGATATGGTGCCGCCGCAAGGCTACGTGCTTGAAGGCCTCTATCACTCACATGCAGCGTTCCAGCGAACAATTTTGGCAGGTGATCCCGAAAGCGAGTTGCAGGACAATTTTTTCTCGTTGATGGACTTGCGCATGGCCATAGCCTTTCGCCATAACTATCCGCGTTTGTACTTGTCCAGCGTGGATCAAAGCCTGATCTGCTATGCGGCCAGCGGCTCGGCCCAGGAGCTGGCGCTGGAACCGTTGCTGATGCTGGTACACCCGCAAACGCCTGATCACCTTGAGCAGTCGTATCCGCCTAGCATTTTTCTGCCCAGCCACCTGCTGTCGATGGTGCATGTCGCCGGGGAGCTGACTGTGGTGCTTGCGGGCTCGTTCTGGCGCAGGCGCGGCAGGATTTCCGCGGGGTGGCGGGAATGGCAGGCGCAAATCCTCTGGGAGGCCGACGTGCCGCCCATTTATGGGCCCGCTCTTGCCAGTGCCGATGCCGCTGCATTGTTTGCCCACAGCCAACTGAGCCAAGGTCGCCAGACCCAGCAGGCGGGCTTTATCCTCAAACATTCGCAAACTTCATCGTTTATTTGCACCCGGCCCCTGTCAACGGTCTACCGCACGTTCGACCGACCTGAGGTTTTTCCCAGGAACAGCGGCTGCATACCGCAATTGCCAGAGGGCTATCAGATGAACGCGGTGTATCACACGGCGGATGTCCATCGCTATACCGTGCCTGTGGCGCAGGCTCGCGTGTTGAGCGACTTTTTGAGCCCGGACAACCTGTGGGTCGATTTCTTATTGATGCAGGCGACCCCCGGCACACGTGCCTATTTTTCTGCACCGGAGGGGGCGTTATTGTCCTGTAGGCGCTTTTCGGAAGACGCCGAGCGCGAGTTGATCGCCAGCGTTACCCACCCGGATGACTTCACCAGCCCATTGGACAGGCAGTTGGCCCGGGGCCAAGTGGACGCAACGGCTTATGTGCGACGTGTCGCGGCTGCGTTTGTCCTCCAGGTGGTAAAGACAGACGCAGTCTGGACTCAGGCGGGCCAGGTCATGGACAACTGGGTGCCGTTTGCACCCGTTGTCGAATAAGCGGGTTATTGCTGCTCGACGTTGCGTGCGTGGCGATAGTCGCTGACCGCGTCATACACCGCCTTGCGCAGGCGGTTGATCCCGCCAATCGGCCGGTGTTCCTCAATGCCATGCCATGGGCTGAACGACAGGTTGTCACAAGCCAGATTCTGGCCTGGCGTGTCAAAGTCCTGAGCTGGCACCTTGACCCGTGCGACGGTTTCAAAGGGCGCGTCCGATTCTTTCCACTCGATGCTGGTGTCTTCGATCGGCATAAAACGATTGGCGTCCTGACGCTGGATCTGCAGCACAAAGCAGGCGGGCACCCGATCCGTTGACAGTTGCTGGTTCAAGGCGTTACGCAAAAAATTGGGCAGCGCCTCATTCTGCTTGGGCAGGCTGTAAGCCGGGCAACTGTCGGGGTCAGGGGCTACGCGGTACTTGGCATTGGCTGTGCCGAACTTGTAGGGCGACACAGAAAAATATGTCGTTTGTGTCGGGCTGGTCGGGGCAGGCGCCAGGGTAGCCAGGGCGATAAACAGATGGCGCACTTGCCAGCTGCGCGGGTCCCAGGACGGGAAAAACGCCAGGACCTTTTTGCCATCGGCTTGCGCGCCGATGTTCTGGCGGTATTCAGCGACATCGCTGACAAAGAAATTGGGATGGTTGAACATCACAAAGTCCTGCTCGGTGCGCCCTTGCTGGCCTGGCATCAGTTGAGTACCGGGCACGTCCTGCAACTTGATGGCCATGCCGCGGGCATCGCGAATGCTGTCGAACTGCGGGTAGGCGTTGCCATTGGACAGGCGCATCACCGCTTGCCAGGTTTTGCCCGGCGTGGCAAACACACCCTGGCGCAGCGCCGGGTCGAGGTCGGCGAGCACCTCGACTTCGGCCTTGACGCAGCCGTGGGCCTTGGCATGGGCATCGCGCAAGTAGCGGGTGTTTTCGCGGTGCTGGTCGACGATGCGGATTGCGGTCTGGATGGTGTCCCGGGTCATGGCGGCTTCACCGTCCGGGATCTGCTCGCGCGCCGAAACCGGCCCGCGATGTTGCCAGGCGTACCAGCCGGAGGCCAGCGCCCAACCGAGCAAGCCCAGGGCAACGAGCAGTAAAAGCAGCTTGCCCAGCCATTTGCCGAGTCGAAGCCAGAAAGTGGTCAGCATGCAAACATCCTTTTAGCGATTTTTTTCAGATGACGGAGATCTTTCATGGCTGTGGCAATTCCTGCTCAAGAGGACCGCCGAGCACTTTCAGGTACTCCAGCAATGCCCAGCGTTCTTCGGGTTGCAGCAGCCGCCCGATGACCCCGTTGCCGCGAGGGCCGGCGCGGAACTCGTGACCGCTGTTGTGGTTGCCGCTGATGCGGGTGTCGAGTACAAAACCGCCGTCAAAGGCCTCGGTGCGATAGCCCAGGTGGCGCGGGTCATATTCAAAACTGCCGCGATAAAAGGTCTGATCACGCTCGGCCTGAGGCGAGAGCAATTGGTACACCGTAGGCACCGAACCATTGTGCAGGAAGGGTGCTGTGGCCCAGATCCCGTCCAGCGGCCGCGCCTTGTAGGCACGCACCTCCAATACGCCGATCGGCAAGCCAAAGCCGTTGAGGCGATCCTGTTCTTCGGGGCCGATATTGGCATCGTGATAGGCACGCTTTTCAACAAAGGCGGTGACATAGGCCAGGCCCTTGGCCACAGACAGCTTGCTCATGTCCAGAGGTGCGTCGGTCCTGGGGTACAGGTCGACGTTCATCCTGGCCAGCTCCTCTGCGTCCCATTGCAGCGCACTGAGGTCGTAGCGGTTGTCGGCGATATTATTGGCGGTATTGGGGTCGGTACCGATCACTTCCACAGGCAGCAACTTGAGTTGCTTGACCATCCGCCCGTTTTCTTCAACTTCAGGCGGCACATGGCAACCGGCGCAGTTTTCGCTGAACAGGGTTCGACCCTTGGCCGCCAGTGGGCGGTCAATTTTACCGAACAGCGCTTCAGGCCAGACCGGTGGTTTGAGCTTTTGCAGGGTTTCTTCGATCAGGTGCAGATCGTTGACGCGAACACTGGACGGATAACGGGCATCGCCCTGCAGGGGTTGGCCATGTTTGTCGAAAAAGTTCAGGGTCGCGCCCACGCCAAGCGCCTCACCGATGTTGCGTGCCATCGGCTGCTTGGCTGACCCGTTCCACTGCACCCAGTCGAAGGTCCACATGTCCCACAGGTGCGGATAGTCTACCGGGGCATTGGCCACGCGATAGTTGTCGGGGGAAATCGCGTCGCCGAAACTGGCGTTGGCGATCCGGCCGAAGGCATCGGTACGGCCCGGGCCTTCGAGTGTCGGATAAAGGCCGCGATGGGTATCGTTCCAGGCCACGCCAAGGAAGGTGTCCAGCGATGCCTTGAAGTCCTTGCGCAGTTGCTGGTGCTGCGCATCATATTGATCGCCCAGTACGGTGCGGGCGAATCGTTCGAATTTCCACGGGTTGTAGTAGGTCGCTGCGAGGCTGGCGACCAGCGCCTGGCCGAAGCTGCCGCCGCGCAGGGTTGGCACGCTCGATGGCAGCACATGCTGTGCCGGAGCCCCGTCAATGCGCACCGCCTGGCCTTTGAAACGCAATTCGCCGGTGTGGCAGGCCGCGCAGGTGATATCCAGATACTCCACGTTGCTGCCGGGGTTCTGGTGGCGGGTAAAGCCTACTGGCAGGTTACCCGGGTTGGCAGCACTGGCCTGCTGCTTGGGGTCCACCAGAAAGCCGAAGCGCGCCAGGTACTCGGGGGCCGCGAAGGGTTGTTTGGAAAACGGCAGCTCCAGGGCGCTGAACCAGTCGTAATGCAGGCCTTTAACCTGAGTGCCCTGGGGGGTGTAGTAGTAGGTCTGGCGCTCAGCAGGACTCCACTGATCCAGGTAGTGCAGTTGCTGCACAGGCTGGTAGGCTGGCAGTTTTGGATTGGCAACAAAATAGATCACCAGGCCAAGGCCCATGGCTACAGCCACCAGCAGCCCCAGCAGAACACGGTAAAACAGACGCACAGTAACGCTCCTTGTAAAAATAATTACAGCCTTATGCCTCAGCTGCGGTCAGGCATCAAGAGAGCAGGGGGGTGCATTGCCGGGTTTACCGATGTGTTAACAAAAGTTGCGGCTAAAATGAATTGTTATTAATGCATGAACTTATCCACCAATTGCCTCTCTTATGCCGGTAGCCATTGGTCGCGGCCGCCTGATAAGCTCGCGGCTTTATTCGATTGCCCATTTGGCGCATGAACAAGGAAATAGCATGAAACAGCATCGGTTGGCGGCAGCTGTGGCCCTGGTAAGCCTGGTACTGGCGGGTTGTGATTCGCAGACCAGCGTAGAGCTGAAAACTCCGGCGCAAAAAGCCTCGTACGGCATTGGCCTGAACATGGGCAAGAGCCTGGCTCAAGAAGGCATGGATGATCTGGATTCCAAGGCCGTAGCCCAGGGCATCGAAGATGCCGTCGGCAAAAAAGAGCAAAAGCTTAAGGATGACGAACTGATCGAAGCGTTCGCAGCCCTGCAAAAACGTGCCGAAGAACGTCTGACCAAAATGAGTGAAGAAGCCTCTGCGGCAGGCAAAAAATTCCTCGAAGAAAATGGCAAGAAGGCCGGTGTTGTCACTACCGCTTCCGGCTTGCAGTACGAAGTTATCAAGAAAGCCGATGGCCCTCAGCCAAAAGCTACCGACGTAGTCACTGTTCACTATGAAGGCAAACTGATCGACGGCAAGGTGTTCGACAGCTCGGTTGAGCGCGGCAGCCCGATTGATTTGCCGGTTAGCGGCGTGATCCCGGGTTGGGTTGAAGGCCTGCAACTGATGCACGTTGGCGAGAAGTACAAGCTGTATATCCCTAGCGAACTGGCTTACGGCGCGCAAAGCCCGAGCCCGGCTATCCCGGCCAATTCGGTGCTGGTATTCGACCTGGAGCTGCTGGGCATCAAAGACCCTGCAAAACCGGCACAAGACGCTGCCCAGTAAGCAGCTTCTGGTACAGGCAACGCCCCGTCTCGACGGGGCGTTGTCGTTTATGTAGTCCACCTTTTGTTTCTGTAGGCTTTGTCCTGCAGTATTTTCAATACCCATAAGTTCTCTTGGCTAGTAGTTGCTGACTGCCAAGTCAATGAATTTATGGGTTTTTTTATGTGTGTAAAAAATGCCCGATCTGAGTACAGCCCTTATGGGACGGGCCTTTCAGGGTTGAAAAACAGCTCTGTTCACAAGGTTATCCACAATTTGTGTGGATAACATTTTCAGCAAATGACGGCTTTTTCGGTTGTTTTCACAAATTATTCACTTTTGAGTGAAAACCCCAGAGACCTTCGCGGCTGATAGGATTAAGCTCAAAGGGAAAGTTCTGACTCGATTTACGAAAAAAGTCTGACGGGGTTTAGTAATGGATCTTCAAATCATCAAGCGTAATGGTGAGCCTGAATACGCCGTTCTTTCATGGGAGAGTTATCAGGCACTGCTCAAGGCTGCTGGAGTCCAGGAGCCAGTTGCCGAGCCTGACAAGGATCTGCAGCCACCGGCACCCGAGCAGGTGCACCCCGGACTCGATCAGTTGCGTCACTTGCGCGAGAACAAGGGCCTGGCCCTTGAGGTGCTGGCACGCACGGTAGGCATTAGTCCGTCATATCTGGGAATGATCGAAACCGGCGAGCGTCTGCCAGACCTCGCTATCCGTCGCAGCTTGGCCTGGGAGCTTGGTATCGCAGGCTGGAGGGAAGCATCATGAACGTGCGCATCAGTCGTCAACACTGGGATGGGTTGTTGGCTGAACTCGATCAGGCGCGTCGACAGCGCCACTTGCTGACTTACCGTGCATTACTGGAACGGTTGCAATTGCCGAGCCCCGCCATGTTGACCCTCACCGCCGCACTTGAACATCTGGCGGCGATGGATGCCAAGGCCGATCAGCCATTGCGCAGTTCGTTGGTGATCAGCCAGGGTGCAAGCCGTCTGCCACGTACCGGTTTTTTCGAATGCGTGGAGCGCCTCGGGCGTTTCCCCGGCCCGCCGGACGGGATTGCCGCTGCGTCCTGGCATGCCTCTGAGGTGGTGCGGGTGTTCGAGTATGTTTACGAGCACGAGGAGGCTTGAGTGCTCTGGCGGCTCAAGGCGCGCCTGAGTTACTGGCTGGCGCGCAAGTTGTTTCACTGGCCATGGTGTGTCCGTCAGCCGCGTATCTGGCGCTGGATGGAGGGCCAGTTCGCACGCATGGCCAACCTCGGCAGCACCAGTGCCCAAAGTTTCTACGGCCATATCCTGGCCTTTCGCGGTCAAGGGATGGGCGCCAGGGAGGAGGGGGTGCGTTTGTTGCGTCTGGCGGCACTCAGTGGTGACGCCAAGGCAGCCTACCAGGTAGGCGTTTTCAGCCTGGCAGGGACGCTGAGCAAGACGCCTGACGCTGCCGAGGCTGCACGCTGGTGGACGATGGCGGCAAAAGCCGGGCACCCGCTGGCAGGGCACAAGCTGGCGGTGCTGTATCAACAGGGTGGCCCGGGGTTGATGGCTGACCCGCAGATGGCCAGGCTTTACCGTTAGCCAATAAAAAGGGCGGCCCGCATCATGCGGGCCGCCCTGTTTTTACCGATCTGACTTACTTCTTGGCCACCTGTGAGGTGAGCTTGAGGTAGTCCAGCAGAATCCGCCCGGTTTCACTCAGATAGGCGTCATCTTCCGGCTTGGTCTTTTCAGGCTCGACCGGCAGTGCATCTTCGTCTTCTTTCTTCATTTCCTTGAGCGGCGCTTCGCCCTTGGCCTGGCGGCGGGCGTTTTCCATCACCAACTGCTTGGCATCGATATCGGCGTGCTGGGCGCGACGCTCGGCTTCGTTGAGGCTGACGGTCTTTTCGGCCATCAGCTTCTCGGCCAGGGCCAGTTTGTCACGGATAAAGATGAACTCGGCATCCTTGGCCACCCGGGCTTCGTGCTCGGCCTTGAGCTTGTCGATATAAGGCTTGAACGGGTCGACGGCGGGCTTGATCGCAGGACGGATAGTGTCCCACGGCATGGCTTCGGGCAGTGCGCTTTCGCCGATTTCCTTGGTGTCGATAATCGACGGGAAGGCGACGTCAGGCAGAACGCCCTGATGCTGGGTGCTCTGGCCGGAAACCCGGTAGAACTTGGCCAGGGTCAGTTTCAGCTCACCGTGATTCAGCGGCTGGATGGTTTGCACCGTGCCCTTGCCGAACGTCTGGCCGCCGATAATCAGCGCGCGGTGGTAGTCCTGCATGGCACCGGCGAAGATCTCCGAAGCCGAAGCCGACAGGCGGTTGACCAGCAATGCCATCGGGCCTTTGTAGAACGCCCCCGGGTTTTCGTCTTCAAGCACGTCGACCTTGCCGTCTGCATTACGCACCAGCACGGTCGGGCCCTTGTCGATAAACAGACTGGTCAGTTCGGTGGCTTCCTGCAACGAGCCGCCACCGTTGTTGCGCAGGTCGATAATCACGCCATCGACTTTTTCTTTCTGCAACTCGGTCAGCAGTTTTTTAACGTCACGGGTGGTGCTCTTGTAGTTCGGGTCGCCAGCACGGAACGCCTTGAAGTCCAGGTAGAACGCCGGAATTTCAATCACGCCCAGCTTGTAGTTCTTGCCATCCTGCTTGAGGTTGAGGATCGACTTTTTCGCCGCCTGCTCTTCAAGCTTCACCGCTTCACGGGTGATGGACACGATCTTGCTGGTCTGGTCATTGGGTGCGTTGCTCGCCGGAATCACTTCCAGGCGCACCACGGAGCCTTTAGGGCCACGAATCAGCTTGACCACTTCATCCAGACGCCAGCCGATCACGTCGACCATCTCTTTGTCGCCCTGGGCAACGCCGATGATCTTGTCTGCCGGTGCGACCTGCTTGGTTTTATCGGCCGGGCCTGCCGGCACCAGACGGACAATTTTTACCTGGTCGTTATCGCTCTGCAACACGGCGCCTATGCCTTCCAGCGACAGGCTCATATTGATATCGAAGTTTTCCGCGTTATCTGGCGACAGATAGTTGGTGTGCGGATCGTAAGACATGGCGAAGGTGTTGATATACGCCTGGAAGATGTCTTCGCTGCGGGTCTGGTCAAGGCGCGACAATTGATTCTTGTAGCGCTTGGTCAACAGTTCCTGGATTTTCGCAGGCTCTTTGCCGGCGATTTTCAGACGCAGGACTTCATCCTTGATGCGTTTGCGCCACAGGTTGTTGAGTTCGGCTTCGGTCTTGAGCCATGGAGCGTCCTTGCGGTCGATCTCCAGGGTTTCCTTGGCATTGAAGTCCAGCGAGTCAACGCCCTTGTTCAACTCGGCAAGCGCAAAGTCCAGGCGCGATTTGACGCGATCCAGATAGCGTTTGTAGATAATGAAACCGGGGTTCAGATCGCCGCTTTTGAGGAAGTCGTCAAACTGGAATTTCCATTTGTCGAATTCGGCAATATCGCTCGCCAGAAAGTAACTGCGCGAAGGGTCGAGCAGCTTCAGATAGCTGTCATAGATGATTGCCGAGCGGGCATCATCCAGTGGCGGCTTGCTGTAATGATGGCGCTTGAGCAGCTCAACAACGTTAAGACTGGCAATTACCTCATCACGATCGGGCTGAAGGTTATCCCAACTGTTAGCGGCGAACGTATTGGCCGAAAACGGCAAAACGCCTAGGCCAATGAATAGGGCAAGTGCGGTGCTAGGGAATAAATGCTTCATGCTGATTCGACGCGGGGGCAATTGATAACGCATATTAGGCCGTCTTTGAAGTCGCCGGTTCCATCAAGGACCGGTCGCATAATGCAAAAAGCCCGGTGCAACAGCTCCGGGCTCAGTCCAGACTCACTATGGAGGCACTGTGAAAGCATTGCAAGGCGTTGAAGGTCAAGTGAAGTGGGTTGAAGAGCCAAGCCCCACCTGTGATGTAGGGCAAATCCGTATTCGTGTGGCGGCAGCCGGACTCAATCGGGCCGATCTGTTGCAAAGCGCCGGCTTGTATCCGCCGCCGCCGGGGGCCAGTGAGGTATTGGGCCTGGAGTGTTCAGGTGTGGTCAGCGAAGTAGGGCCAGGGTCGTTCTGGCAAGTGGGTGATCGCGTCTGTGCCTTGCTGGCCGGGGGTGGCATGGCCGAGGAAGTGGTGGTTGATGCCCGTCATGCACTGCCGGTGCCTGAAGGTTTGTCGCTGCTGGAGGCTGCGGCATTGCCCGAGGTGTACAGCACGGCATGGCTGAACCTGTTTCAACTGGCCGCGCTCAAGCCGGGCGAAAAAGTATTGCTGCACGCGGGGGCAAGTGGTGTTGGTTCAGCGGCCATTCAGCTGTGCAAAGCCTTTGGTAGCCCGTGCTGGGTGAGCGTGGGCTCGGCCGAGCGCCTGGCTTACTGCCAGGCGCTGGGTGCCCAGGGTGGCGTGGTGCGTACCGAGGGGCTGGACAGTCTCAAGGCGCTGGGGCCTTTCGACGTGGTGCTGGACCCTGTGGGGGCCAACTATGCCGAATCCAACCTCAAACTGCTGGCCCAGGACGGGCGCTGGGTGTTGATTGGCCTGATGGGCGGGCGCAAGGCCGAGCTGGATCTGGCGCTGGTCCTGGGCAAGCGTATTCAGTTGCTGGGCTCGACCCTGCGCAGCCGCAGCGATCAGTTCAAGGCGGATTTGCTCAGTGATCTGGGGCAGCAGGTATGGCCATTGTTTACCGAAGGCCGCCTGAGTCCGCAACTGGCCAAGACCTTCCCGATTGAGGACGACGCGCAGGCAGCGTTTGCCGAACTGGCCAGCAACCAGGTGTCGGGCAAGCTGGTGCTGGTGATCGACAGCAGCTTAACCTGATCCTCTGTGGGAGCTGGCTTGCCTGCGATACAGGCGATAGGGTCTGGCAGGCAAATCGCGGTGATGCCATCGCAAGCAAGCCCGCTCCCACAGTTTCAGGGGGTCATTTCCAGTGATGAATCGGCCACCCGGCCTTTTCAGCCTGTTCGCGCAGCACCGGGTCCGGGTTTACCACATGGGGGTGATCGACCTTGAGCAGCAGCGGCAAGTCGTTGCGCGAATCGGAGTAAAAGCTCGCGCCTTCCAGGTTTTCTTCCTGCTCATCCAGCCACTCCAGCAGGCGCGTAATCTTGCCTTCGCGGTAAGTCAAAGTGCCCACCGTGTGCCCGGTATAAAAGCCGTGAGCCACTTCCAGCTCAATGCCCAGCACTTCATCGATACCCAGGCGCTCGGCAATGGGTTTGACCAGGTGGGTGCCCGAGGCCGAAATGACCAGGATCCGGTCGCCCGCCTTGCGGTGCGCGGCAATGGTTCTGGTTGCGTCACTGAAGATGATCGGTTCGATATAGTCCTCAACCCAGGGCTCGACCAGGTGCGCGACTTCTTCGGGGCTGCGGCCGATCAGCGGCTCCAGGCTGAAAGCCATATAGTCTTCCATGGCCAGCTCGCCCCGGCTGTAGGCGGCCATCAGTTCGTTGTTGCGCTGCATGAACGACACCGGGTCGACCCAGCCCAGGCGGCCCATCTGCTCGCTCCAGAGGGTGGCGCAGTCGCCATGAATCAGGGTTTCGTCCAGATCAAAAATTGCCAGGGCCATCAGCGCAACTCTCTCTTCAGTGAATTCAGGAACATCAGGCTACCTCACAAAGGGTGCTCGAATCGATGGATAGCGCAACGGCTTGGCCGTCCGGGTACAAATCGCCGGGCGCACGGTTGAGTACGTCGACGATCAATTGCACGCCACGCACCTCGACGCGATAGCGGATCACGTTACCCAACAAGCTGTGGCTGAGAATCACCCCGTCCGGCTCACCCTGCACACTCAACCCCAGGGTTTCCGGGCGAATGGCGATGCGGCTGCTGACCGGGCGCTGCAACAGGCGGCTGGCAGTTTGCGCGTCCAGCAGGTTGTAGTTGCCGATAAAACCTGCGGCGAAGGCATCTGCCGGGGCCGCATAGAGGGTCTGAGCATTGCCGCTCTGCACGATATGACCCTTGTTCATCAGAAAAATGCGGTCGCTCATCACCAGTGCTTCTTCCTGATCGTGGGTCACGAAGATAGTGGTCAGGCCCAGCTCGCGCTGGATGGTGCGGATCTGCTCGCGCAAGTGCTTGCGAATTCGCGCATCCAGCGCCGACAGCGGCTCATCCAGCAGCAGCAGGCGCGGACGCGTCACCAGTGAGCGGGCCAGGGCCACACGCTGGCACTGACCACCTGACAACTGGTGCGGATAGCGCTTGGCGAAGTCATTCAGCTCCACCAGTTGCAAGGCTTCGGCCACGCGTTTGTGGCTGTCATCGGCCTTGACCTTCTGCATGCGCAGGCCGAAGGCCACGTTTTGTTCGACAGTCATGTTGGGGAACAGCGCATAACTCTGAAACACCATGCCGATGCCACGTTTTTGCGGGCTCACTGGCACGATGTCCTGGCCATCGAGCAGGATCTTACCGCCATCTACCGGCGTCAACCCGGCGATACAGCGCAGCAGCGTGGACTTGCCGCAACCGGACGGACCGAGCAGGGTGACGAATTCACCCTTGGCGATGCTGCAGTTGATATCACTGAATACCGGGGTGCCGGAATAGGATTTTTGCAGGTGTTCAACGCTGACGAAGCTCATTGGCTTTTGTCCTTGTTCAGGAAGGTGGCAACCCAGGTCAGCACCAGTACAAAGAGGAAATAGGATATGACCAGCGCGCTGGTGAAGTGGCCGCTGCTGTTGCGCATATTGTTCAGGAATACCTGCAAGGTCTCGTAGCGGGTGCCGACCAGGATATTGGCGAACACAAACTCGCCAAACAGGAACGAGAATGACAGCAGCAGGGCTACCATCAGGCCTTTACGCAAATTGGGCAGCACCACCAAAAATGCCGCCTGCCAGGTGCTGGCACCCAGCAGTTGGGCCGCGTCCATCAAGTCGCGCAGGTTGATCGCCTGCAAGTTGTTGGTGATCGCGCGGTACATGAACGGCAGTGCGACGGTGAAATAACAGCCGATCAGGATCCACGGCGTACCGACCATTTGCAGCGGGCCGGAACCATAGAGTTGCAGCAAGCCTACCGATGACACCACCGGCGGCACGGCGAAGGGCAGCAGGATCAGGATGTTCATCAGCGCATCCAGCTTGGGGAAGTGGTAATGCACCACAAACAGCAGCGGCAGGATCAGCACTACGGACAGCACCAGCGCCGCGACGCAGACCAGCAGCGACTGGCCGAAGGCCTTGAGGAAGCGCGGGTCGCTCCACAGCTGGTCATACCACTTGAAGGTAAAGCCGCTGGGCAACACCGTGGCTGACCAACTGCTGGCGATGGAGTAGATAAACGTGCCCAGCAGCGGTAGCAACAAAATCAGAAACAGCAGCCAGACCACACTGCGGTGGTACAGGCTGGCGGAAGTGGTTTCAGCGCGCGACATGGTAGCTCCTCTTTAACAGCCACTGATGCACCAGGGTTACCAGGGTCATCAGCCCCACTAGGATCACCGCCAAGGCGCTGGCCATGTTCGGATCCAGGCTGATATCGCCTGACACCATCGCGGCAATGCGGATGGGCAGTACGTTGAAGTTGCCGGTGGTCAAGGCATACACCGTGGCATAGGCCCCCAGGGCGTTGGCCAGCAGGATAACGAAGGTGCCGAGCAGTGCCGGGGTCAGTACCGGCAGGCCGATAAACCGCCAGAACTGCCAGCTGTTGGCGCCCAGCAGGGAGGCCGATTCGCGCCAGTCCTCGCGCAGGGCATCGAAGGCAGGGTAAAGCAGCAGCACGCCGAGGGGGATCTGGAAGTAGGTGTACAGGATGATCAGGCCGGTTTTCGAGTAGAGGTTAAAATCCTCGATGATCCCTGCCTGTTTGAGCATGATCGTGATACTGCCGTTAAACCCCAGCAAAATGATGAAGGCGAAGGCCAGCGGTACGCCGGAGAAGTTGCTGGTCATGTTGGCGAATGCGTTGACGAAATTGCGCAGCCGCGAATCCACCTTGCGCAGCGAATAGCTGCCCAGTATGGCAATGATGATGCCGAACAGGCTGGACCAGAAACTGATCTCCAGGCTGTGTTGGATGGCCTGCAGATAGAATTTGGAGTTGAAGATCTTGATGAAGTTGGCCAGGCCCCAGCCACTTTCTTCCGATTGCACACTGTGGATCAGCACCCACACCAGCGGGGCGATCTGAAACACGATAAAAAATACCGCGAAGGGCACCAGGCACAGGACTGCAAGCCATTTGCCCCGGGTCATGGCGCGGGCCTCAGCAGCTCGCGGCACAGCGGTTTGTCGTGAGCTACGCCAAGCAACTCGCAGATCGTGCCGCACAACTCGAGCTGTTTTGGCATGACATCCGGGTTCAGGCTGAACGCATCGCCCAGCACAAACAGTGGCACTTCACGCTCTTCGGGCAGCAAGCCGTTATGGGAGCGATCGTTGTTCATGCCGTGGTCAGCAGTGACCAGTACTTGGTAGCCGGCCTGCAGCCAGCCTTGCAGATAGTCGGCCAGGATAATGTCGGCCGAACGCGCACTGTTGCGGTATTGCGCGGTATCGAGGCCGTGTTTGTGTCCGGCATCGTCGATATTCATGGGGTGGGCCAGTAAAAAATTCGGCTTGTGCGCCAACCGCAGGCTTTCTGCGTCGGCGAACAGGTGGGAGTCAGGGTAATGATCACTCCAGTAGAAATGCCCGTATTGGATTGGCAAGTCCCCAGCCAGGGTATGGCGATCCCGGGCAATCACGAATGGCGAGCGGTTATAGAGCTCACTGACCCAGTGATAGGCCGCTGCCGCTGTGATCAATCCGGCATCACGAGCGTAATGGAACACGCTGCGCTGGTTGGACAGGCGCGAGACATTATTGTGGACAATGCCGCTTTCAATCGGCGGCACGCCGGTGAGGATGCACTCGTAGAGCGGGCGCGACAGGGCTGGCAACTCGCAGGTGAGCTTGTACAGTGCGGCCCGTTCTGCACTGACATAGGCCTGCAAATGGCCCATGGCAAGGCGGGCGACCTCAAAGTTCAAGCCGTCGAGCACTACCAGAATGACGTTGTGTTTCATGTAAGACTCCGCTGGCGCAGCGCAAAAGCTGTTGTCGGAGCGGGCTTGCTCGCGATGGGTACAACCCGGCACATCAGATGGATCGAGTCGATGGCATCGCGAGCAAGCCCGCTCCCACGCAGATCAAGGCGCAGGGTTACTGCATATTGATGATGACTTCTTCCTGCCACAGCTGCGGCAAGGCCTTGGAGGTCTTTTCCCAGGCGTCGGCGTCTTTGATCGGGGTGACATTTTTGTACTGGTCGTTGGACAGCAGCTTGGCCTGCACGTCAGCCGGCAGCTTCAGGTGCTCGGCACGAATCGGCCGTGCATTGCCCCGCGCCAGGTTGGTTTGCCCGGCATCGCTGAAGATGAATTCACGGGTCAGCTTGGCGGCGTTCGGGTGTTTGGCGTATTTGTTGATGATGGTGGTGTAGCCCGAGATCACCGAACCGTCGGACGGGATCAGCACCACATAGTCATCCGGGTTGGCCATTTTGGCTTTGTAGCTCAAGCCGTTGAAATCCCAGACCACGCCGACTTCCACTTCACCTTTCTCCATCGTGGCGATGGTCGGGTTGGCCAGTGACAGGCGGCCTTGCTTGGCGATGTCGGCAAACATCAACAGGGCCGGTTGCACGTTCTTTTCATCGCCGCCATTGGCAATGGCTGCAGCCAGCACGCCATTGGTGGCCTGTGCCGCGGTGCTGACATCACCGATCGAGACCTTGTATTTACCCGACTTCAGGTCAGCCCATTTGGTCGGCACTTCAGAGCCGTGCAGCAGCTTCTTGTTGACGATAAACGCAATGGTGCCGGTGTAGGCCAGGGCCCAGTTGCCGTCTTTATCCTTGGCCCAGTCCGGGATCTGTTCCCAGGTGGTTGGCTTGTACGGCTGGGTTACGCCTTTGGCCACGGCAATCGGGCCAAAGGCGGCGCCCACGTCACCGATGTCGGCACTGGCGTTGTCTTTTTCCGCGGCAAACTTGGCCACTTCCTGGGCCGAACTCATATCAGTGTCGATGTGCTTGAGGCCGTAGAGCTTGTTCAGATCGGCCCAAGTGCCTTTCCAGTTGGCCCAGTCATCGGGCATGCCGACGCTGTTGACCGTGCCTTCAGCCTTTGCTGCGGCTTCCAGGGCTTTTAAATCGACATCGGCGGCCATGGCCGATGTGCACAGGGCAATGCTTGAACCTAACAGTGATGCGAGGAAAAACTGTTTCATCCGAAGCTCCTTGGGCGTTTTCAACGCTGGGTTTTATTGCTCTTTTGCGGTGGGTTGGTCTAGGTCAGCAATACCTGAGCCAATTTAAGCCCGGCAGATGACACTTTAATGTCGGCATTGGTTGTGCAAGGCATATCGCCAGCCAGCGTGTGTGTTCCGGCTAAGCGTAGACCATCGGGAAGGCCCCGGCTGGCAAGGGGTTTGGCGCATTTTGACGGGTATATGAGCGCCCTCTTGTCATCGAACAGTCATATGTTCTGCCTAGGCTGACAGGTTCAGGGAGTGACCGTTTGACGGCCATGTTTGCCCACTTTTGGTGCTGGACTAGTCCAGCCAGGTAACGTTGATGCGAGAAGGTGCACCCAAGGCGGTAACAGCGATAAGTCGCACGCTGCAAGAGCAGATTGAGCACGGTCTACTGGCGGGAGGCAGTCAGCTGCCGGCCGAGCGCAAACTCAGCGAGTTATTCGCCACCACCCGCGTCACCGTGCGCGAAGCGTTGTTACAGCTTGAATCCCTGGGGCTGGTGTATCGGGAGGAGCGGCGCGGCTGGTTTATTTCGCCGCCGCGTCTGGCGTACAACCTGATGCAGCGCAGCCACTTTCATGCCATGGTCACGGCCCAGGGGCGAGTGCCAACCACCGAGGTGATATCGGCGCGCCTGCTGCCGGCCACGGCTGCGGTGTGTGAGCGCTTGCAGCTACCAGCGTTATCCAGCGTGATCCAGATCTGCCGGGGCCGGCGGATTGACGGGCGGCTGGTGCTGTATGTGGAGCACTACCTGAATCCGCAGTACTTCCCGCAGATCCTTGACCTTGATCTGACGCAGTCGATTACTGAGCTGTATGCCCGGCATTACGATTTGCATTACGGCCGGGTGCGTTTTGAGATTGTGCCTACGGCGCTGCCGGTAGAGGCTGCAGCGACGCTCAAGGTATCAACCGGCAGCCCGGGTTTGCGCATTGCGCGGGTCAATTACGACCAGCACGAACGGCTGATCGACTGTGATCTGGAGTATTGGCGACATGATGCGATTCATGTCGGGGTGGATGTGCAGGAGCGTTGAACAAACCTGCTTTTGTGGGAGCGAGCCTGCTCGCGATGCATACTGCGCGGTCTGTCAGGAGAACCTGGCCGATATCATCGCGAGCAGGCTCGCTCCCACAAGTTATTGGCTCAATCCTTTTGCAGGATACCGCTGCCCGCCGTCACCACCTGCACACTCAAGCGCGGGGTGGCCAGGTCCAGCCCGGCCTCATCCAGGTGACGCTTGAGCGACAGGTTGAACGCCCGCGACACTTCCCATTGCTTGATCGGTGCCGTCTTGAAACGGGCACGCAAAATGGCGCTGCCGGACTCGAAACTCTCGACCCCCTGAATCTCCAGCGGCGACCAGATATTGCGCCGCTGCAGCGGGTCGGTACGCATCTTTTGCCCGACTTCACGCATCAGCTTGATGGCGTCGTCGATTTCCATGTTGTAGGGGATGGCGACGCGGAAGATGGCGTAGCCAAATTCCCGGGAGTAGTTTTTGATGCTTTTGATTTCACTGAACGGGATGGTATGCACGATGCCGTCGATATCGCGCAGGCGCACGGTACGAATGGTCAGCCCTTCAACCGTGCCCAGATGCCCGCCGACATCGACGTAGTCGTCGATGGCCAGGGAATCTTCGATAATGATAAACAGGCCCGTGATCAGGTCGGCAACCAGTGACTGAGCACCAAAACCGATGGCCAGACCGATTACGCCGGCACCCGCAAGCAGGGGGGTGACGTTCATGCCCATATTGGCCAGGGCGACGATCAGCGCAATGATGAAGATCGCGGCAAACAGGATGTTGCGAATCAGCGGCATCATGGTTTGCGCGCGGGCATTGGCCAGGCCCTTGCGCGATCGGGTCAGGGCATGGTGGATGGCGGTGTCGGCGAGAATCCAGATCAGCCAGGCAAACAGCAGCGTACCGCCAAGGCCGAACAGTTTGACGCTGATCTCGTGGCCTTCGCCCTCGGTAAAACCGATCAGCGACATACCCCACACCCGTAGCCCCAGCTCGATGAATACCAGCCACACAATCAGGTGGGCCAGGGTGTAGACGAAACTTTTCAGACGCTCGGAATACAGCGCATGGCGCTTGTGGCCACGTTGCGGCTTTTGCGCATGACGGCGCACCAGCCCGTTGATCACCATGCACAGCACCACCAGCACGGTACAGATCAGCGACTGGCGCAGCGCGGTGCTGGTGTCGCCTGCCGAGATAAACGTGGCGGCCAGCGAGATGCCCACCAGAATCAGCGCCGCGACATACCAGTAAGTGCCGAGGATCTCGATGCTGTCGCTCAGGGCGCGACGGGTCAGGCGGCGCGACAGGGGTTGATTGCGGATCAAGTGGGCGATAGGGCGGCGGAAACGGATGATAAACAGGCCGGTGGACAGCGCCGCCATCACATTGGCAAAGGTCGCCGCGGTATGCGCCAAGTGCACGCCCAGGGTGGCCACCAGTCGCGGATCGCTCAGTGCTTCGCCAAAGGCTGCGAAGCTGCCGATCCACCACAGCGGGCGAAATGCCTGGTGCCGCAGGATATGCAAGGCGCGGTGCCGGTGGGGGCCATCGAGCAGCGAGAAAAGGATCACGCAGATGGCCGAGAAACAGGTGCCAATAACCAGCGCGTACGCCAGCACCATTGCCAGGTCCTTGCCCAGCGAAGACGGCAGGGAGTAACTCATGTACACCGTGATCATCAGCGCGACCATCCACGGCCCCAGCTTGCGCAAGGCAAAGCGCAGCATGTCGACGGCCTTGGGGTGTTGCGGCAATTCCTCGCTCAGGCCAAATCGCAATCGCACCCGGTGGCTGACCCAGATCAGCAGGGCGGCCAGCAGGCTCCAGATCATGATGACCAGGGCAAAGCCAAAAATGATCGGCAGCCATTCATTGGCTGGCAGCATCAATGCAGAAAGTTCTTCCTTGGCCTGGGAGATTTCCTTGGTCCAGCGATAGGTTGGACTGTCATCGCCGGAAAACTGCTTTTCGAGATCGGCCAGGGTGCTGCCGATCAACCCCAGAACGCCTATCTCGGCTTCGGGCTGGGCTTTTTTGGTGGCATCGCGAAGTTTTTTCAGGTCGGCCAACAGCTTGCTGCGCTGCTGATCGTTTTCGAGGTTCTTGATCACCTCGTCCAGCGATTGGCCCAGTGGCTCGGTAGGTTGTGCCTGGGTTTTGTCCGAACTGCCCAGCATGCCCGGCAAACCGACGGCCTGCGCAGAGGTCATGGGCAAGAGCGTCAGCAGGCAAACCAGCAGGAAACAAGGCAGGGCGACAAGACGGGAAAACACTGGGCGATCAACCTCGAGGGGGAGCGAATTGGCCGAGTGTACGCTAGGCCCCGTGATCATTCATTTCTTGTCACATAAATAAATGATCGCGGGCCCGGGGCGGGAAAATGTCGGGGCTACTCATTCAGTTTGGCGAGGATTTTGAAGATGATGGTGCCGAATATCAGCAGCATGCCAGCCCAGATCATCAGCACGCCGATGCCACTACTGCGTTCGCGAAAGTTGAAGCCAATGGTCAGCAGCAGCATGCCGCAGATAATTGGAATCATCATGGAGTGGAAGGCAGTGGTTTCAAACATGGTGAGAGGGACCTGTGCAAGTGAGTGCCCCAAGTCTAGGTCGGTTTGCGCAGATGTGTGGTGATGTGTATCAAAAATGAATCAGCCAGACGCAGAACCTTGAAGCCGCTGCCGCAGTCTGCGACGGGTTGCGCAGCGACCCTGCTTTATCGAAGGTCCTGCGGCCCTTATCGCAGCCTGCGGCAGCGGCTTCAAGGAATATGCCTTACGGCAACTGGTTGCTGGCGTAGAACGCGCTCAGCACTTTGACCAGATGAGCCAGGTCATGGCTGCCGGCCAGTTCGCGGATCGAGTGCATGGCGAAGGTCGGCAGGCCGATATCCACGGTGCGCACGCCCAGGTGGCTGGCAGTGATCGGGCCAATGGTCGAACCGCAACCCATGTCGCTGCGCACCACAAAACTTTGCACGGGTACTTCCACGGCCATGCACAGGTGGCGGAAGAATCCGGCGGTTTCGCTGTTGGTGGCGTAGCGCTGGTTGCTGTTGACCTTGATCACCGGCCCGGCATTGAGCTTGGGCCCGTGATTGGCATCGTGCTTGTCAGCATAGTTGGGGTGAACGCCGTGGGCGTTGTCTGCCGAGACCAGCAGAGATTTCTGGATCGTGCGTACGTACTCGTCGCCCTCAGGCAACAGGCGTTGCAGGATTTGCTCCAGCATCGGGCCATCGGCGCCGCAGGCCGAGCACGAGCCGACTTCTTCGTGGTCGTTGGCCACGAACAGACAGGTTTCTTCGGTCTCGGTGGTGAGCAGGGCTTGCAGGCCTGCGTAGCAGGACAGCAGGTTATCCAGGCGCGCACCGGCGATAAAGTCGCCGTTGAGGCCGATCACCGCAGCGCTTTGGGTGTCGTAGAAACTCAGCTCGTAGTCCAGCACCACGTCGGCATTGAGGCCGTGCTCGCGGGCCAACTGGTCGGTGAGCAGCGCGCGGAAGTCAACGCGCTCATCACCGGCCACCTGGGCCAGGATCGGCGGCAGTTCGGTCTGCGGGTTGATCGCCCAACCTTCGTTGGCAGTGCGGTTGAGGTGGATCGCCAGGTTGGGGATAGTCGCAATCGGCGCCTTGAAATCGATCAGCTGGCTTTCGACCTGGCCATCGCGGCGGAAAGTGACGCGCCCGGCCAGGGACAGGTCACGGTCGAACCAGGGCGCGAGCAATGCACCGCCGTAGACCTCGACGCCCAATTGCCAGAAGCCCTGGCGTTGCAGTTCGGGTTGTGGCTTAACCCGCAGGCAGGGGCTGTCTGTGTGGGCGCCAACCATGCGGATACCGCCGTGCAGGGGCGAATGGCGACCCAGCTTGAAGGCGACGATGGAAGAGTCATTACGGGTGACGTAATAGCGGCCATTGGCTTCGGTGAACCAGGTTTCGCGCTCGTCGAGGCGCTGGTAGCCGGCGGCCTCAAGGCGCTGAACAAGACTGGCAGTGGCATGAAAGGGGGTAGGGGAGGCCTTGAGGAAGTCGATCAGGCCTTGGTTCAACTCTTCGCGCATAAGTTACTCCAGACAGCAAGGCCGCGAGTTTAGCGCATTGATCGCAAGATTTGGCTCTCTAATGCAGCTCTTGTGGGAGCGGGCTTGCTCGCGATGGCATCAGTGCGATGTTCCTGCAAAACCGCGTCGCCTGTATCGCGAGCAAGCCCGCTCCCACAAGGGGTGGTAGGTATTTAGAACGGTGCCGGGCACTCAAAGCGCAGGCGTTCACCGGTTTGCGGGTGGGTGAAGCTCAGCATGCTCGCGTGCAGGCACAAACGCGGCCATGCGGCCAGGGCTTGCGGGTGCGCATACAGGCCATCACCGAGCAGCGGGTGGCCGATTGACAGCATGTGCACGCGCAACTGGTGCGAACGGCCGGTAATCGGTGTCAGCTCAACGCGGCAGTAATCGCCACACCGCTCCAGGATCTTCCAGAAGGTCAGTGCGTTTTTACCGAATTCATGGTCAACCACGTGCCGGGGTTTGGTCGGCGGGTCGTAGCGCAGGGGCAGATCGATGCTGCCGCTGTCCAGCTCGGGCTGGCCCCAGGCTAGTGCGGTGTAGGCCTTTTCGGTTTCGCGGTCGTGAAACTGGCGGGAAAGCTCACGGTGAGTGTCAGCGTCCCGCGCCAGCAAAATAATACCGGACGTTTCCCAATCCAGACGGTGGACAATGCGCGCCTCGGGGTAGCCGTTTTCTTGCAGGCGGGTAATCAAACAGTCCTTGTTGTCATCGGCCCGACCCGGCACCGAAAGCAGCAAGGTCGGCTTGTTGACCACCAGAACGCCAGCGTCCTCATGGATAATGTGAATATTGGACAACGGCATTAAAACAGCCTCTTGAAAAACGCCAACGGCGACAAAGGAGCCTCCCCTGCAGGGAA
Source organism: Pseudomonas sp. FSL R10-1339 (assembly GCF_009600545.1). Lineage (NCBI taxonomy): Bacteria > Pseudomonadati > Pseudomonadota > Gammaproteobacteria > Pseudomonadales > Pseudomonadaceae > Pseudomonas > Pseudomonas sp. FSL R10-1339. The sequence goes on from NZ_WIVQ01000035.1 coordinate 31,458, forward strand.
GGCACCGAGGTCGCCGTGGTGCCCGCCGGATCGATTAACGATCTGGCAGTGTGATGTTGAGTTCCAGAATCGAGCAGCTACCTTCGTTTTCAAGGGCGATCTGTACAGAATCGTCGCCGATGTTGACGTATTTGCGGATCACCTCGACCAGCTCTTTTTGCAGGGCAGGCAGGTAGTCCGGGGTGCTGCGTTGGCCACGCTCGTGCGCCACGATGATCTGTAGACGCTCTTTCGCCACCGACGCGGTTGTTGGCGTTTTGCGGGTACGAAAGAAGTCAAAAATGTTCATTGTTTAGTTGCCTCCAAACAGGCGCTCGAAGAATCCCTTCTTCTGTACATCAAGGAACCGGTGCTCCACGGTTTTGCCCAGCAGGCGATCAACGGCATCGCTGTAGGCCTGACCGGCGTCGCTTTGATCGTCAAGGATCACTGGCACGCCCTGGTTGGATGCCTTGAGAACAGCCTGGGACTCCGGGATCACGCCCAGCAGGGCCACGGCCAGAATCTCTTTGACGTCTTCAACGCCGAGCATTTCGCCTTTGGAAACGCGATCAGGGTTGTAGCGGGTCAGCAGCAGGTGTTCCTTGATCGGATCCTGGCCCAGTTCGGCGCGGCGCGACTTGCTGGCCAGCAGGCCCAGCATGCGGTCCGAGTCACGTACCGAGGACACTTCCGGGTTGGTCACGACTACCGCTTCGTCAGCGAAGTACATGGCCAGGTGGGCACCGGTTTCGATACCGGCCGGGGAGTCGCAGACCACGTATTCGAAGGTTTCCTTAAGCTCCATAAGAACTTTTTCGACGCCTTCCTTGGTCAGCGCGTCCTTGTCACGGGTCTGGCTGGCGGCCAGCACGTAGAGGTTTTCCAGGCGCTTGTCTTTGATCAGCGCCTGCTGCAGGTTGGCTTCACCGTTGACCACGTTGACGAAGTCATACACCACGCGGCGCTCGCAACCCATGATCAGGTCGAGGTTACGCAAGCCGACGTCAAAGTCGACGATCACTGTTTTGTGGCCGCGCAGAGCGAGGCCGGTACCGATAGCGGCGCTGGTGGTGGTCTTACCCACACCACCCTTGCCGGATGTAACCACTAGAATCTTGGCCAAGGTGTTTCACCCCTAAGGAAAAAGGACTTTTTAGCCCCTGAATAACATCTCTATGAACGACTGCAGGTGAACAGCCTTGGCGGGTCATTGTTCAAGTCGCGTTTACGCTGTGTAAACGCTGCCTGATTGCTTGTCCCTACAAGGAAAAGTCTGTTTTCACTACGATTTTGAGATGCTTGGAAAATGGCGAGAGTATCCGTTAAAGCCGGGTGATGTTCAACATGTCACTTGACAGACTGATCTGAACACCTGTTCCCCACAGAGGATCCCGACGCAGGTCTTCGGATACCTTGTACTTGCCCGCAATTGACACTAGCTCGGCGCTCAGCTGCTGGCAAAAAATCCGTGCCTTGGTGTTGCCCTTGTGCCCGGCCAGTGCGCGGCCCCGCATAGGCCCGTACACATGGATGTTGCCATCGGCCATAAGTTCCGCACCGGGGCTGACTGAAGCGATCACCACCAGATCACAGCCTTCGGCATACACCGTCTGGCCGCCGCGTACCGGGCTGGTGATGATCCTGGTCGGCTTGATCGCCGGCTCTGGCGGTTTTTCCGGTTTTTTTGCCTCGACCACCACTTCAACCGGATCAATCGGCCGCTCACGGGCGCCGGAGGGTGGCAGTACAGGCAGGTCGATGGCAATGGCGGCAGCGATGTCCTCGATGCGGTTGGCGCGAATGGCCAGGGTGCGCAGGCCATGTTGGCGGCAGACGCGCATCAGCCCCGGCAAATCGATGGCGCCTTCACTGGCGGGCAGCTTGTCCAGCGCCAGTACCAGCGGGGTATTGCTGAAAAAATTCGGGGCCTGGGCCACTTTGGCGGCCAGTTGGCGGTCCAGGGCTTCAAGGTTGTTGTGCGCAAGTTCCAGCACCGTGATGGCGAGCATACTGCCCTTAAGCTGGAACACGGGGGCTTGGTCTAGCGATTCGGTTTGGCTCATGGTTGCTTAACGCGACTTGTCACTTAAAGTGCTGAGACTTATAACGAGAACGCCGGCAGGCCGCAAGCCGGGTCTAACGATGTAGAATGGCCGACCCTTGTGTCTGTCCGGAATCATTAATGGATCGCCCGCGTTTTCGTGCCGCTTTTTTTCATCCGCGTTTCTGGCTGCTATGGCTGGGTCTCGGCGTGCTGTGGCTGGTCGTGCAACTGCCTTATAAAGTACAACTGTGTATCGGCCGTGGTCTCGGCGCCCTGATGTATCGGGTGGCCGGTGATCGCCGACGTATTGCCACGCGCAACCTTGAATTGTGTTTCCCTGAAAAGACCCGCGCCGAGCGCAAGCAGTTGCTCAAGGACAACTTCGCCTCGACCGGTATCGCCTTCTTTGAAATGGCCATGAGCTGGTGGTGGTCAAAACCGCGTCTGGCCAAGCTGGCCCATGTCGAGGGGCTGGAGCACCTGAAGCAGGCTCAGCTTGAAGGCAAGGGGGTAATCCTGATGGCACTTCACTTTACCACCCTGGAAATCGGCGCTGCCTTGCTGGGTCAGCAACACACCATCGACGGCATGTACCGCGAACATAAAAACCCGCTGTTCGACTTTATCCAGCGTCGTGGCCGTGAGCGGCACAATGTAGATTCGCTGGCTGTCGAACGTGATGACGTGCGCGGAATGCTCAAGCTGCTGCGCTCAGGGCGGGCGATCTGGTATGCGCCCGACCAGGACTACGGCGCCAAGCAGAGCATCTTTGTGCCTTTGTTCGGTATCCAGGCGGCCACTGTTACCGCCACCAGCAAGTTCGCCAAACTGGGCAAAGCGCAGGTTGTGCCCTTTACTCAACAAAGACTGGCCGACGGCAGTGGTTACAAGCTGGTCATTCATCCGCCACTGAGGGATTTCCCCGGAGAAAGCGATGAGGCTGATTGCCTGCGAATCAATCAATGGGTTGAGCGGGCGGTGCGTGAATGCCCCGAGCAGTATCTGTGGGCCCATCGCCGCTTCAAGACCCGCCCGCCCGGCGAGCCGAAACAGTACGACAAACGCGGCTGAGGCGGCCGCACTGGCGTGACTGCGGTTGCGCCGGTGACGGGCCTGATACTGTCTGGTGGTGGTGCGCGGGCGGCCTATCAAGTCGGCGTGCTGGCGGCGATTGCCGAGTTGCTGCCTGCCGGTGCCATCAACCCGTTCCCGGTGATTGTCGGGACGTCAGCGGGCGCGATCAATGCGGTCAGCCTGGCTAGCGGGGCGATGGATTTCACCCGCGCGGTCGAGCACCTGACCCTGTTCTGGCAGGGCTTTGAAAGCAGGCGCGTGCTACGCAGCGACTGGTCGGGGGTTTTGCACCAGGCCACGCGTTTTTTTGCTCACAGTCTGCTCGGGCTAGGCTCGCATGTGCCGGTGGCGCTGCTCGACAGTTCGCCCTTGCGCGATCTGCTCCAGGACCGGATCAACTTCCCCGGTGTTGAACAGGCGATTGCCGGGCATCACCTACGGGCTGTCGCGGTTACTGCATTTGGCTATTCTTCCAGTCAGGCGGTGACCTTTTATCAAGGCAAGGGCACCATCAATGGCTGGTTGCGCCATCGGCGCATCGGCATGCCCACCGCTTTGACGGTTGAACATCTGCTGGCCAGTTCGGCCATCCCTCTTCTGTTTGCTCCGGTCAAAATCGGCGAAGAGTATTTTGGCGATGGCGCAGTGCGGCAGTCGGCGCCAATCAGTCCGGCGCTGCATCTGGGAGCCAACCGGGTGCTGGTGGTGGGGGTGAGCGGCAACCCGCGCGGGCCGGACCTTCAGGCCGGCCAGTCGCACTACTACAACGCTCAACAACCGACGCTGGCGCAAATTGGCGGGCATATGCTCAACAGTACGTTTATCGACAGCCTGGAAAGCGATATCGAGCTGCTTGAGCGGCTCAATCACTTCAGTCGCCTGCTGCCCAGGCAATCCGACAACCTCGGTTTGTCCCCCGTGGAGGTGCTGGTGATTGCGCCGAGCCAGCCTATAGACGAAATCGCGGCCCGCCATCGGCATGAGCTGCCGGCCGCGCTGCGCATGTTCCTGCGTGGCCCCGGTGCGACCAAAACCAGTGGTGCAGGGGTGCTCAGCTACCTGCTGTTCGAGGCGGGTTATTGTCGGGAGTTGATCGAGTTGGGGCGACGCGATGCGATGGCCAAGCGCGATGCGCTGTGCCAGTTTTTGCGGGTTTGAACTACTCGCTTTTGTAGCCGCTGCCGCAGGCTGCGATAAGGGCCGCCGGCCCTTCCTCGGGGTCGCTGCGCAACCCATCGCAATCTGTTGCAGCGGCTACAGGTTTACTCGGCAATCTGCAATTTGCGCGCTTCAGTGTAGATGTAACGCAGCTTGTCGTATTCGAATGGCGAGTCGAACTGACCATAACGGAAGCTGGTGGTATAGCGTTTGTCGACAGCGCCCAGCACCCAGATCTCGGGATGGCGAGTGCTCTCGTGCGGCACGTTCAGGAAGTTGATCTCCTGGTTGACGCCATAGTCGACCACCAGGCCCGTGGTGTCGCGCAGGTTCGACGGGCCAAGGATCGGCAGCATCAGGTATGCACCGCCGGGTACGCCATAAAAGCCCAGGGTCTGGCCGAAGTCTTCACTTTGACGGGGCAGGCCCATGGCTGTGGCCGGATCCCACAGCCCGCCGATGCCGATGGTCGTATTCAGCAACAAGCGCCCTGTGGTTTCCATCGAGCGATGGCCCTTGAGCTGCAGCAGGCTGTTGAACAGGTTGGGGACATCCCCCAGGTTGTTGAAGAAGTTGCTCACACCCGTGCGCAAAAAACTGGGCGTGACATAGCGATAGCCATTGACCACCGGGAGGAACACCCACTGGTCGAAGCGGTAGTTGAAATGGTAGATCCTGCGGTTGATCGGCTCCAGCGGGTCATAGATGCTCAGAGCGTTCATGGTGGCGCGCTCGAACTCACGCTGATCCAGGCCCGGATTGAACTTCAACAGTTTCAACGGCTGGGTAAACCCGTCGACATCGGGGGTCAGTTCCGTGTGAGCTTTGCTGTTGTCGGCTTGGGCGAAGCCGGCGCCGAGCAGGGCGGCGAGAAGCAATAATTGTTTAGCCACGGAAGAACTCCAGCATATCGTCAGCGTTGACTCGGTAATTGATGTTGCCGCAATGGCCGCCATAGGGGTAAACCGTCAGGCGATTACCGAAGGTTTTACGCAGGAATCCGAGGTCGCCAGGGCCCAGGATGATGTCGTCGGCGTTATGCATGACGGCAATCTTCGGGCTGTTTTTCAGGTAGTCCTGCAGGGCGTACAGGCTGACCTGATCGATCAACTGCAGCAGGCTGCCGCCATCGGTCTTGGCGCGCCACATGGGGATCACCTGCTCGGTCAGGTAGCAGTCAAAGTCACACTGCAGCGAACGCTTGAGGAAAGGTGTCAGGCTGGTGCCCTCGGTGATCGGGTAGTTCGGCGGGGTGATCAGGCCACGGCGGTTGATCAGGTCCGAGGTGAACACGATATCGGCTGACGAGAAACGAAACACCGTGCCGATCAGCATGGCCATTTGCTCGTTGGTCAGGCGCTCCTTGGAGTTTTGCAGGTCATACACCAGTGCCGCATTGAGGTCGACCCGGCCTTTATCCTGGAAGTAGCGGGTCAGCTTGCCCAGCACCAGTTCATAGAACGTGGTGGAGTTGTTGATGCCTTTGACCTCGGTCTGCACCAGCTTGTCGAGGTTGCTGATGGAGGTAAAGAGATTGACCGGCGGGTTGAGCATCAACACTTTTTTGAAGTTGAAGCTTTTGCGTGTTTCATCCAGGTGGCTGACAAAGGCAGCATCCAGCGCACCCAGGCTATAACCCGCGAGGTAGTAGTCGGTAACGGGCAATTTGGCCTGTTGGGCGCGTACAGCCTGCATCACATGATACAAATCCTCGGCGTCGTACTGGCTGATGCCGGGTGTGGCCAGGCGCGAGGCCGAACTCATGAAGTCATAGCTGGTGGGCGATGACAGCTGAACGACGTGATAGCCTTCCTGATAGAAGAGCTTTTTAAGGTATTCGTTGAGGCTGCTGTCGTAGGCAGCACCGGTGCCGGCAATCAGGAACATCAAGGGCGCCGGGTGATCCTGTTTGGCCATGCGGTAAGTGAGCTTTTTCACCGCCCAGAAATTGGCCGGCAGTATGTGCTCACGTTCAGGGCGCAGGTTGAGGGTGTAGTCCGACTGGTTGATATCATCTTCGTCGGGCAGCAGCGGGCGCATTTGCGGCGGAGTGGTGGCAATCGTAGCTTCAAACGGATTGGTTATCGGGTAGCCATACGTTGCGGGGTCGACATCGACCGCCTGCGCGGACGCACTCAAGATAAGGCCGCCCAGTAAGGCAGCGAAGGGCAGAGAACGGAGCATGGAGGCTATCCCTAAATAAGATGCGCAAAAGTTTCGCAGGCTATGACCACAGGGCTCGTACTGAAGTGCCATTCAATGGCACTAAATAATTCCCCAAACAGTCCCGAACAGGCAAAAAGTCACTCAAGATACACGCTGAATGACTTTAGTTAACAGATATCTGATTGCAAGGCTTGTATAGCTGTAGATGGGGATTAAGCTGGGCGCCGTTTTTGCCTATCGGAGTTTGTTATGCGACCTCGTTTGCCGTGGATCTTGCTGCTTATCGCTCTGCCTGTATGGTTGCTCGCCAGTTATGGGCTGCGATACGGCTTGATGGAGGACTCGCAGTGGGTGGGGACCTGTGTGGCAGAGGCTGCGCGCTGGGAATGCCAGTTGCGGGCAAACCTGGGCTTGTTGATTCATTTCCGGGTATTGGGCTGGGTCGCGCTGGTGCTGTCGATTATTGCTTTTTGCGTGCGTGGTCGTGTCGGCTGCGCACTGGCGGTGCTGGCCCTGCTGTTCGGCCTGCCCGCACTGGCGTTGTATAACGCCAGCCTCGCAGTGTTTGCCGTGGTGATCGCCGGGTTGCGCCTGGTGCGGGCCGCGAAGTAAGAGTTTGAAACATTTGTGGGAGCGAGCCTGCTCGCGAAAGGTCTTTGAGGCCTTCGCGAGCAGGCTCGCTCCCACAGGGGGATTGCACTAGAAAGGTGTCATGCGCGCTTGCGCACACTGCGCCACAGCGCCATCACCATCAGTACGCTGACCAGCGCCCACATCCAGGCCTGTTCATTGTGCAAGCCTTCGCGGTACAGCTGCACCGGTATGCCTGCCCCGATGATCAAGGCCAGCAGGCCGAACTCACGGCGCGGGCCGCCCACCGGGCGTAGCAGATAAACCAGTGCAGGCAGGAGCAGGGCGGCACTCGGGAAACTTCGATAGCGCGGTTCAAACACCAGCCCAAGCATCATCACCGCTGCGGCAAACCCGGCGGCTGCCAGCCACCAGCCCGCACGGCGCTCCAGTGCGTTGAACAGGCGTTCTCGCCAGCCGTCTTTCTGGCCCAGGGCCAATGCACCATGGGTCAGTACGATCAGGTTCAGGCCAACCAGCAAGCCAGCCCATAGCCACTCGCCAGCAAAGCGGCTGGTGACTGACGCCAGCTCGGCCCATGCCACGATGCTGCATCCCGCCACCGCACCCAGTGCTGGCAGTGTCAGAGCGGCGCGTTTTGTACGGACCCGGCCGCCAATCAGCAGTGTGCCCACAAACAGGACGGCGCCAAAGCCCAGCCAGACCGGCCAGTGCGGCAGGTTGGATACCGGGCCGGCGAGGATACCCTTGTCCTGGCGATCGGCATCAAACAAACCCCAGTAGCCGCCTACCGCCCCCTCGCTGCCACGCTTCCAGGGTTGGTCGAAGGCTTCGATCAGGTTGTACTTCCAGCCGTTTTGTTCGGCCAGGGTGACAAATCCACGAATGAATTTTGCTTCGTTTACCCGGTTTGGCTGGGCAGTTTCCCGCTGGCGACCTTCGCTCGGCCAGCCGGTCTCGCCGATCAGGATATCTTTGGGGGCGAACTTGTTGCCGAATACCTGACGAACCTGCGCTACATGTTGTACCGCCTGGTCAATGCCGGCAGGGTCATCTTCCCAGTAAGGCAGCAGGTGGATGGTCAGAAAGTCCACGGCCGGGGCAATTTCCGGGTGTTGCAGCCAGAACTCCCAAACGTCTGCATACGTCACCGGTTGCTTGACCTGGCTTTTCACCTTGTCGATCAGCCGGACCAGCTGCGGGGCAGTGACCTCCTTGCGCAGCAAGGCTTCGTTACCGACTATCACTGCGCTGACCACATCCGGGTTGGCATTGGCTGAAGCGATCAGGGCTTGCACTTCCTGCTCCGTGGCCACGGGGTCGCGGCTGACCCAGGCGCCTGCCATCAGCTTGAGCCCGTGTTTGCGTGCCAGCTCGGGCAGAGCTTCAAGGCCCGCCTGGGAATAGGTGCGGATGCATTGAAAGCGCGTGGCCAGCAACGCCAGATCGGCATCCAGACGCTCTGCCCGTGGCACAAAAGGCTGGTCGAACGGCGACTGGTCCTTATCGAACGGCGTATAGGATGCACATTGCAGTTTATGGGTCGGTGTTGCTGCATCGGGCAATATCACCGGTTGGCCCAGGCCGTACCAGAAGCCGGCAATGGCAAATGCGCCCAGCAGGCAGGCAAGGAGATAAGGCAGCACGGGGAAGCGGACAGTCGCAGACATGGTCGGGCCGTATGGGAGCAAAGCCGCGCATCTTACCTGCAATTGAGCAGGCGCAGCGCCTGTGTATGATTTTGACATCTAATGTTTGTCAGTCTGGCCGTCCAGCGTCCGCACGCATCAATTTGGCTGTGATCGCCATGTCGCTGCTGGTTGTATGGGGGTCGTCGTCAGAGCAGGACGCTAAACAGGCGCGGTTGATTATCCGGAGCAAGTGATACGAGGCTGTAAAGCCTTGCAGGAATCTTGAAGTGGCCCGGCACTCGTCGGGCCCGGCACTGTGGGGAATCAAAGATGAAGATGCGACGAATTTTGAGCGCAGGAGCAGTCTTGGTGCTGGCGATGAGTGCGGGTTTGGCGAGCGCGCAGAACAAACCGACCCTGAATATAGGTTATGTGGATGGCTGGTCCGACAGCGTGGCCACCACCCATGTCGCGGCAGAGGTGATTAAACAGAAGCTGGGTTATGACGTGAAATTGATGCCGGTAGCCACCGGCATCATGTGGCAGGGGGTGGCCACGGGCAAACTCGATGCCATGTTGTCCGCCTGGTTGCCGGTGACCCACGGCGAATATTGGACCAAGAACAAGGACAAGGTGGTCGATTACGGGCCCAACTTCAAAGATGCAAAAATTGGCCTGATCGTGCCTGAATACGTAAAGGCACAGTCGATTGCTGACTTGAAGGGCAGCGATGAGTTTAAAAACAAAATTGTCGGTATCGATGCCGGGTCGGGTGTCATGCTTAAAACCGATGAGGCCATCAAGGATTACGACCTCAAGGGTTACAAGTTGCAGGCAAGTTCCGGGGCGGCCATGACCTCGGAGCTTGGGCGTGCCTATGCCAAGAACGAACCGATTGCCGTCACCGGCTGGGTGCCGCACTGGATGTTTGCCAAGTGGAAACTGCGTTTTCTTGAAGATCCCAAAGGCGTTTATGGTGCCGCAGAAACCGTTAACAGCATCGGCAGCAAGGAGCTGAATAAAAAAGCGCCGGAAGTTGCGGCATTTCTGGAGAAGTTTTCCTGGAATTCAAAAGACGAAATTGGTGAGGTGATGCTGGCCATTCAAGAAGGTGCCAAGCCTGAAGTGGCGGCCAAAGAGTGGGTTGCCAAACACCCGGAGCGTGTTGCCCAGTGGACCGATAAATAATCGCGAAGCGTCTAGCTCGCAGTACACAAGACCGCCTGGTGTTTTCGCCAGGCGGTTTTTGCATTTTCGGGCGGGGCAATGGTTGTCATCGTCCTTGCAGGCTAGGTAAACCGGGGGCTGCAGCAAATCAGAGGCTCTACTACTAAAGTCGTCTGGAATAGAATTTGCGCCGCCCTAATAGTGAAAACGTTCCATCTCATCTGTGCTGCGAGGACAAAAATAATGAACGACAGCATTTATATCTCGATTCAAAACAGCCCGCGCTTCAAGGAGCTGGTAAAAAAGAGAGAGCGTTTTGCCTGGCTTCTTTCGGCAATCATGCTCGGGTTATATGCCGCTTTTATCCTGTTAATTGCTTATGGGTCGCACATCATGGGGACCAAACTGAGTCCCGGTTCGTCCATTACCTGGGGTATTCCGATTGGTGTGGGGCTGATTGTTTCGGCCTTTATCCTGACCGGTATCTATGTACGCAGGGCCAATGGCGAGTTTGATGAGCTGAACAATGCAATTCTCAAGGAGGCTGGGCAATGATCGGGCGCTTATTGGCAACGCTGGGCGCTACAGCCCTTGCACCGGCAGTTTGGGCGGGGGAGGCCCTGACTGGGGAAGTGCAAAAACAACCGCTCAATATTTCGGCGATCATCATGTTCGTCGTCTTTGTGGGTGCGACCCTGTGCATTACTTACTGGGCATCGAAACGCAACAAGTCGGCAGCCGATTACTATGCAGCTGGCGGCAAGATTACCGGTTTCCAGAACGGTCTGGCGATTGCCGGCGACTATATGTCGGCAGCCTCCTTTCTGGGTATTTCCGCGCTGGTGTACACGTCCGGCTATGACGGCCTGATCTATTCGATCGGCTTTCTGGTGGGCTGGCCCATCATTCTGTTCCTGATTGCAGAGCGTCTGCGCAACCTGGGCAAATACACCTTTGCCGATGTGGCCTCGTACCGCTTGGGGCAAACCCAGATTCGCTCGTTGTCAGCCTGTGGTTCGCTGGTGGTGGTAGCGTTCTACCTGATTGCGCAAATGGTCGGTGCCGGCAAGCTGATCCAGTTGTTGTTTGGTCTGGATTACCACGTTGCGGTGATCCTGGTAGGTATCCTGATGTGCATGTATGTGTTGTTCGGCGGCATGCTGGCAACTACCTGGGTGCAAATCATCAAGGCGGTCATGTTGCTGTCGGGTGCCACGTTCATGGCCGTGATGGTCATGAAGCATGTGAACTTTGACTTCAACGCACTGTTCGCCGAAGCAGTGAAGATTCACCCTAAAGGTGAAGCAATCATGAGCCCGGGCGGGTTGGTCAAAGATCCTATCTCTGCATTCTCCCTCGGTTTGGCCCTGATGTTCGGTACTGCTGGCCTGCCACATATCCTGATGCGCTTCTTTACCGTGAGCGATGCCAAGGAAGCGCGCAAGAGCGTGTTCTACGCAACGGGCTTTATTGGCTACTTCTATATCCTGACCTTTATCATCGGTTTTGGCGCAATCATCCTGGTCAGTACCAACCCGGACTTCAAGGACGCGGCTGGCGCCTTGCTGGGTGGTAACAACATGGCGGCTGTGCACCTTGCGGACGCGGTTGGCGGCAGCATGTTCCTGGGCTTTATTTCGGCAGTGGCTTTCGCCACCATTCTGGCGGTTGTTGCGGGGCTGACCCTGGCGGGCGCTTCTGCGGTGTCCCATGACCTGTATGCCAGCGTGATCAAAAAGGGCAAGGCCAACGACAAGGAAGAGATTCGGGTCTCGAAGATCACCACTATTGCATTGGCGGTACTGGCAATTGGCTTGGGTATCTTGTTTGAAAGCCAGAACATCGCGTTTATGGTGGGCCTGGCGTTCTCCATTGCTGCGAGCTGCAACTTCCCGGTCTTGCTGCTATCCATGTACTGGAAAAACCTGACCACCCGTGGCGCCATGATAGGCGGCTGGATGGGGCTGGTAAGCGCGGTTGGCCTGATGATCCTGGGCCCGACCATCTGGGTGCAGATCCTGCATCATGAAAAGGCCATCTTCCCTTACGAGTACCCGGCGCTGTTCTCCATGATCATCGCGTTTGCGGGTATCTGGTTCTTCTCCATTACGGACAAGTCCAAATCGGCAGAGAAGGAGCGTGCGTTGTTCTTCCCGCAGTTTGTGCGTTCGCAGACGGGGTTGGGGGCGAGCGGTGCGGTGGATCATTAATCCGTAATAGACAGTATGTTTAATCGAATCCCCCTGTCGCAAGGCAGGGGGATTTTTTTGTGCCTATTCTCGCTGTGCAAGTGCGAAGTTCCGTAGCAGCTTGTGTCTAAAGAAAGGAATAAAGTCTGGGGTGAGAGCGGTGAATGGCAGGTTGTTCGGCAGCAGTGTTAGT
>NZ_WIVQ01000346.1:0-236 GCF_009600545.1 Pseudomonas sp. FSL R10-1339
GCAGACCGGAACGGGCAAGGATATGCCGCGAAAGCCCCTTGATGCCTCGCAGTGCCCCAATGCTCCGGGCTGGTGGTTGGGGGTGCTCTTCCCCCGACCGCCTGCCACGTGGCGAGCAGTCCCGAAGGGCCGTCGGAGACGATCTGTTTTTGGCTTTTTGGCGGTGCTTGGAGGGGTCGAAAAACGGGCGTCGGAGAGGCCGATTTCCTTTACTTGATACTTACGATGGTAATTCA
>NZ_WIVQ01000347.1:0-236 GCF_009600545.1 Pseudomonas sp. FSL R10-1339
GACGTCCACCACACTTAACTCGCGCCCGGCATAGCGCTCGGCCAACAGCTTGACGTCAGCAACTGGCCGGGCTTGGGCCGATGGTGTCTCGGACTTGCCCGAAGATGAAGAGTCGCAAGCGCTCAGCAGCGCCAGCGCGCAAGCCAGAAACAATCCTTTGTTAAGCATGGGGTACTCATTGACGGGGCCGTTGAGGGGTCGACTATATATCAGCCTGTGGTGAACGGCAGCCCCTC
>NZ_WIVQ01000348.1:0-236 GCF_009600545.1 Pseudomonas sp. FSL R10-1339
TGTCATAAAACTATCCGCTACGAGAGATCTGCATGCTCATGGATAAGATGTTCATTGAAACCTTCTTCGTTAATGTGGCGCCTTACAGCAGTCCCGATTGCCTTCCGCTTTTTGTGGCGCGTGCGCAAGAGAGTTGTGAATGGCTGGAAAACCGTGGCTTAAAAGTCAAAGGCCGCATTCCGTACTATCAGGACGGTATCAAACGTTATGACACTATCCGCGGTTCGTACGGGCCG
>NZ_WIVQ01000349.1:0-236 GCF_009600545.1 Pseudomonas sp. FSL R10-1339
GGCCAATGCTCAGTGGCTCGGCCAACCCGTGTTCAATGCGTTCCACCAACTGGCGGCGTTGATAAGCGGCCAGCCCACCCTTGAGTTGCAGCCCGCTGCGCATCCCCACCTGAGTCAGTACCGCATGATCGAGCAGGGCGCTGGCCAAACTGCTGGTGAGCAATCGCTCGCCCGGTTCATTCCAGTTCAAGGTCAGCAGTTGATGAAATCGCTGAGTCTGGCGCGCATCATCCAAA
>NZ_WIVQ01000350.1:0-234 GCF_009600545.1 Pseudomonas sp. FSL R10-1339
GGACAAACCAGATGCTGACGACAGAACGAGGCGCTGTGCAGTCGAACCTTGCCCACGGTGAAATACTCCCGAAAGTGCAGGTAGTTCCCGCAACTGGCGAGGCCGGCGGCGGTCTTGATGCTCGTCTGGGAGGGTTCTTCACGAAGGTAATCGAGCATCTCTCGAGACCTTGCATGAGCCACGCCGTAGCGTGTTATTCTTTCACCCAGAAGCCTAGCTTCGTCAGCCCCTGTG
>NZ_WIVQ01000351.1:0-233 GCF_009600545.1 Pseudomonas sp. FSL R10-1339
CATCGAACGCTGCATGATTTCCAAAGCACGTCCTGGCTCTGCTTTTGCTAAGCGCGCGGCATTAGCTATTCCCAAAATCATTGGAATGTTCGCCTCAATAATCTCTCCGACGAAACTAGCTGCGGCGACCCCAGTAGCTTCATTCAAATCTGCCAAAGCAGCCTTGAGGTCATCGGATATGGTCAAGGTCAGTCGGTTAAGACGCTTACGTGGTTTCGTTGTCATGGTCGGCC
>NZ_WIVQ01000352.1:0-218 GCF_009600545.1 Pseudomonas sp. FSL R10-1339
TGGCTCAGCAATCGTTGGTTACATCTTTGATTTCTCGCGGAGTAACTTGTGATGCTGATAATCTTTTTGACTATCAGCCTGACTCCACAAGCACCCACACGAATTGCTTGATTCAATTGTTAAAGAGCGGTTGGTCAGCTATTCGCTGTACCGAGGCGCGCATTCTACAGCAGCCTCTGTTGCTGTCAAGCGGTTATTTTAAGATGTTTTCAAAGTTT
>NZ_WIVQ01000353.1:0-218 GCF_009600545.1 Pseudomonas sp. FSL R10-1339
GACGCGAACGTGCCCTGACCGAAACCGGTCAACGCAGCCAGCATCTGGCCAGTCTGGTTGTTGTCGCTGTCGATGGCTTGTTTACCCAGGATCACCAGCTGTGGCTGTTCCTTGTCGACAACGGCCTTGAGCAGCTTGGCCACGGCCAGCGAGGTCAGGTCTTCGGCGGACTCGACCAGAATGGCGCGATCAGCACCCAGCGCCAGCGCGGTACGCAG
>NZ_WIVQ01000354.1:0-217 GCF_009600545.1 Pseudomonas sp. FSL R10-1339
CCGAACCGCTTTCTTGCTCGATCGGTCAGTTTGGCGAGTGACAAAAATCGGCAAAGGGAGCACATCCAAACCCTCAACGAAGATCGGTAAACAATCGACTTCTGGCGTCAAATTAGTTTGTGTCATTCAAATCTCCCCTAGAGTCCATGACTCTTAACCGCTGTTGATTGAGTTGTTGATCCCGGTTCTGTTTTGGTTTTTGACCTGCGCTGTTTCC